>JBOGHY010000001.1:0-5253 GCA_050742375.1 Acidimicrobiales bacterium
TCGAGGCAGCCGCGATCGGTTCGGGGTCGAGCTCGGAGAAGGTCTCCGACAGCGGCCCGGCGAGCTCCTCCTCGAGCATCGCCACCACGACGCCGAAGGGCTCCGCCGGCACCTGATCGCGCAGGGCCTTGAACTGGGAGACGACCTCTTCGGGGAAGATGCCCTCGCCCGAGGAGAGGATCTGGCCGAGCTTGATATAGGTGGGGCCGAGCCGCTCGAAGCCCTGCCGGAGCCGCCGCGACAGACCGAGGCGGGAGCTCTTAGCGCCGCGCCGGCGATCGATGGCGTACCAGAGGCCGATGGCCGAGCCGAGGACTCGGCTCACCTCGGCTATCCGGCCCGAGGGAGGGAGGCGGCGATGGCGGGTGAGACGGGGGACCTCTGCCCGGGCACGCGCCCGGAGCGCCGGGACGTGGCGCGACCAGGAGAGGGCGTCGCTCGACACGACCCATGGACCGGACTCGGTGAACGAGTACCGCTCGACGTCGGCCGAGCGCCCGCTCGCACTCAGGACGGCGGCGGCGCCACGACGAGGGTGCCGTTGTGGCCGCCGAAGCCGAAGCTGTTCGACAATATGACGCCGGGCTCGAAGGGGGCGGGAGAGCCGGTGACGATGTTGAGGCGGATCTCCGGGTCAAGCTGCTCGAGGCCGACCGTCGGCGGGATCTGGCCGCGCTCGATGGTGAGGGCGCAGGCGACCGCCTCGATGCCCCCCGCCGCGCCGAGCGAGTGGCCCGTCACACCCTTGATCGAGGTCACCGGCGGGCAGTTCGGGGCGAAGAGCTTCTCGATCGCCTCGGCCTCGGCGAGGTCGTTGAGGGGAGTCGAGGTGCCGTGGGCATTGACGTGGGTTACCTCGCCGGGCGAGATGCCGGCGTCGTCAAGGGCGAGCTCCATGCAGTTGAGGGCGCCGGCGCCGCCGGGGGAGGGAGCGGTGATGTGGTAGGCGTCGGCGCTCGAGGCGGCACCGAGCAGCTCGGCGTAGACATGAGCGCCTCGCGCCTCGGCGCGCCCGAGCTCCTCTAGCACGAGCGCACCGCCGCCCTCTCCGATGACAAAGCCGTCGCGGCGTGCGTCGAAGGGCCGCGAGATGCCGCTCGACGACAGCGCCGTCATGTTGGTGAAGGCGGCTATACCAAGGCGCGTCATTGCCGCCTCGGCCCCCCCCGTGATGACGGCATCGCAGCGCCCATCGGCGATGAGGCGGAAGCCGTAGCCGATCGACTGCGTACCGGCGGCGCACGCCGTGACGATGGTCTCGCACGGCCCCCGCCACCCAAAGCGCATCGAGATCGCAGCCGCTCCGGCGTTTGCCATCATCATGGGGACGAGGAAGGGGGACACCCGCCGTGGCCCCTTCTCGTTCAGGACGCCGACCTGGTCTTCGATGATCTCGAGCCCACCCACTCCGGTCCCGTAGATGACCCCGGCGCGCACGGGGTCGGCGCCCACCTCACCGGCGTCGTCCATCGCCATCTGGGCAGATGCCACGGCGAACTGCTGGAAGCGGTCTGCCCGGCGTGCAGCCTTCACGTCGAACCAGAGGGACGGGTCGAAATCGGCCACTCGCCGCTCGCCGACGGGCGCCGGGCCCATCAGCCCCTCCCAGAAGGCATCGACCCCGATGCCGCAGCAGGCGATGACGCCGAGGCCGGTGACGGCGACCCGGCGCCGGCCCTCGCGGCCCATCAGATCTTCGACGTCACGATCTCGAAGGCCTGACCGACGGTCTCGACCCCGTCGAGCTCGCTCTCGTCGATCGTGATCTCGAATGCCTCCTCGAGCGCCATCACGAGCTCTACGACCTCGAGCGAATCCGAGTCAAGATCCTCCTGGAAGCGGGCGTCCAGAGTGAGCTTGTCCGGATCCACCTGCAGCACCTCGACGGCGCAGGACTTGAACTTCTCGAACGCCGCTTCGTTGTCCATTGCGATCCTCTCCTTGGATGCCTCAGTGGCCCATCCCGAGCCCGCCATCGACGGGCAGGAGGGCCCCCGTGATGTAGGCGGCCTCGTCGGCGACGAGGAAGGCGACGGCACCGGCAACCTCCTCGGGGGCGGCCGCCCGCCCGAGAGGGACCTTCGACACCAGCGCAGCCACTCGTTCCTCTCCCAGCGCGGCGATCATATCGGTCGAGACGACGCCGGGTGCCACGACGTTGACAGTCACGTTGCGCGCCGCCAGTTCCCGGGCGAGGGAACGTGCGAAGCCGACAAGGGCGGCTTTCGAAGAGCCGTAGTTCGTCTGGCCGGGGGAGCCGAGGAGGCCGACGACCGAGGAGACGAGGACGATGCGGCCGAAGCGGCTCCGGACCATCCTGGCGGCCGCCCGCTTGCAGGTCCGGTAGACCGAGGTGAGGTTCGTCGAGATGACCGAGCCCCAGTCGTCTTCGGACATCCGCAGCAGCAGCGCGTCCCTCGTGATCCCGGCAGCGCACACGAGGACCTCGACGGGACCGAGGCGCTCCTCGACCTCATCGAAGGCGGCCGAGAGCTGGGCCGGATCGGTGACGTCGCAGGAGACCGCCACGAGGGGCGCGGTGCCGGGGGCGCCCTCGAGGGGCTCGGGGACCTTGGTCCTCCAGGTGACGGCGACGCGGTAGCCGTCAGCCTGCAGGCGCCGGGCGCAGGCGAGACCGATGCCGCGGCTGCCCCCGGTGACGAGGGCGACGCGGCCGGCTCGCCCGGCGTCTTCGTCTGTCACCCGGGCGAGCCTCCCCACCTGAGGACGGCGCTGGCCCAGGTCATGCCGGCACCGAAGCCCGAGAGGAGGACAAGGTCGCCGTCTGCGAGGCGGCCGGCCCCGGCGGCCTTGGAGATGGCGATCGGCACGGAGGCCGAGGAGGTGTTGCCGGTCTGGTCGAGAACGATGACCGAGCGCTCGGGGGAGATGCCGAGCCGGGACGCCACTGCGTCGATGATGCGTCGGTTGGCCTGGTGCGGCACGAAGAGGGCGATCTCGTCGGGCTTCACTCCTGCGCTTTCGAGGGCTCTTTGGGCGGACTCGGACGAGGCTCGCACGGCGCGGCGGAAGAGCTCCTTTCCGTCCATCTCGATGTAGCCACCGTGATCGCAGTAGAGGAGCGGCGCGAGGGAACCGTCGGTGCCGAGGTCGTGGGCGAGGATGAGCTCGCGACCGGGCCTCGCCTCCACGACGGTGGCGCCGGCGCCGTCACCGAAGAGAACGGCCGTCGAACGGTCCCCCATGTCGGTGATGCGCGAGAGCGTGTCGGAACCGATCACGAGCGCCCGGCGATAGCCGGCCGAGAACATCGACACGGCGGTGACGAGGGCGTAGACGTACCCAGAGCAGGCGGCGTTGAGGTCGAAGGCGGCGGCGTCGCACCCGAGCAGGGCCGAAAGCTCCGAGGAGGTAGCCGGGACCGCCTTGTCGGGCGTCGTCGTGGCAAGCACGAGAAGGTCGATATCGCCCGCTGCGAGGTTCGCCTCTTCGAGGGCGGCTGTCGCTGCCTCGGACGCAAGCGAGGTGGTCGTGCCCCCGAAGCGCCGCTCGCGGATGCCCGTCCGATCGACGATCCAGGCGTCGTTTGTGTCGAGGCGGGCGGCAAAGTCGGCGTTCGTCACCACCTTGTCCGGAAGCGCCGCGCCCCAGCCGGTGATGGCGGCACCGGGGAGAGAGACGGTAGGCGCGGGGCGTTCCTTCACGCTGGCCTGCGGCACGGCGCCGTGCAGCCCGACCTGCTGCGCGGCGGCCTCGCCCTTACCCATCGTCCCCATCACTCGTCGCTCCCCGCCGTCGCCCGCAGCCATGCGACCGGCTGCCCGGCGCCGACCCGCTCGCCCCGGAGGACGAGCACGCCCTCCACCGAGCCTTCGAAGGCGGAGCGGACCTCGGCGGCGCCGACGTGGCCGATGAGCCCGCCGACCTCGATCGGCACCGGACGGCGCCCGGCCACGGGAGAGCCCGGGACGAGCGAGGTCACCGAGGCATCCGGCTCGAAGAGCCCGGCAGCGGGGGCAAGGATCAGACGCTCGGAGATGTGGAAGCGCTCCCCGCTGCGACGCTCGGCGGCCGCCTGCGCTGCCGAGGTGTGCCCGGCGAGCACGTCGATGAGCTTGTCCAGGTCGTCCGGCGTGGCCACCGAGATGGCGACGGTGTCGGGGCTCGGCAGCACCCGACGGGCGAGCCCGGTGAGGACGCCACCGGGCCCGAGCTCTGCGAAGGTCTGGGTGCCGTCGGCGAGCAGGCGCTCGACGGTCTGACGCCAGCGCACGGGGCTGCAGAGCTGTGACGAGAGGAGCCCGGGCCAGTCTCCTGGCCCCCCGTGCGGACGGGCGTCGACGTTGGCAACCACCGGTGGCTGCGGCAGACGGAAGCTCACGGTCGAGAGCGCCTTTCGCAGACGGTCTCGGGCCGGCGACATGAGCGGCGTGTGGAATGCTCCCCCCACCGGAATCGAAAGCACCTTTTTTGCCCCGAGCTCTCTTGCGATGCGGCCCGCCTCGGCGACGGCCTCTTCGGATCCGGCGATCACCACTTGGCCGGGAGCGTTGTAGTTCGCCACCCACACGTCGCCCTCGGCACGCCCGCAGGCCGCCTCGACGGCGTCGTCGTCGAGGCCGAGCACGGCGGCCATCGTCCCGGGCTCGTGCTCGGCCGCGTGCTGCATGGCGGCGCCGCGCTCCTGCACGAGGCGGAGACCGTCCTCGTAGCCGAGCGCCCCGGATGCGACGAGGGCGCTGTACTCGCCGAGGCTGTGGCCTGCGCAGGCGCCCGGCTCGAGCCCTACCCGCTCGGTGGCGTCGAGCACCACGAGGCTCTGGACAAAGGTCGCCAGCTGGGCGTTGTCCGTGCGTGTGAGCGTCTCCTGGTCGGACTCGAGCAGTAGCTGAGCGACGTCGCGACCGGTTACCTCCGACGCCTGCGCGACTAGCTCGAAGGAAGGATGGTCCTTCCAGGCCGCTCCCATGCCGTGTCGCTGCGATCCTTGGCCAGGGAACGTGAACGCCAGCACCGGCTCCTCCTCGAGAGGGCACCCACCGACGTCGCAGACAAGGACCCTCTTAGGTCTGACCTTAGGCGGGCCGGATCGGTTACATTCTCGCCTCGGGAGCCTCGGCGGGCGTCAGCCCCAGGCGATCTCTGCCCGCACGGCACGGTGGTCGGAGCCCCCACAGGCTACGACCCGGCCGGAGATCGTCTCGATCTCGCCCGTGACGAGTATGTGGTCGAGCTGGCTGTGGGGAAGCGTCGCCGGCCACGTGGCGCCTCGGACCGCCCGCCGGAAGCCCC
>JBOGHY010000002.1:0-10175 GCA_050742375.1 Acidimicrobiales bacterium
CCATGCCACCGGCGGCTGGGCGGGTCTCCAGCTGGCGAAGTTGTCCCCGAGCGGCGTGCCAGCGGCACCGCCCGGGTAAGCCTCACAAGATGATGCCTGCGACCGGTCCGTGAGGCCGGGGCCGGGCAGACATTGCTGCTAGTTAGGCAGCAAGCGCGAGCTGAGGCTCGGCGTTTGTTTTGTTTTCCGGCTCTTTAGCGTGGCTCCGGAGACCACGGCTCGCTTCTCCCACCTCGACGACCGGAGTCGAAGCCTGTCACCCCCTTTGGTGCGTCGGTCACTGCGAGGCTGCACCTTCGTGCCGTGCCAGTGTACCGGCGTCGGCCATCAGCGGCTCTCGTAAGCCTTGATTGCGCGCTCGGTCTCGCGGGCGGCGTCGCGCTCGGCAAGGGCGCGACGCTTGTCGTAAAGGCGCCGCCCCCGGGCGAGGCCGAGCTCGAGCTTGGCGTGCCCGTCGCGGAAGTAGACCGAAAGGGGCACGAGCGTGAGCGATTTTTGGGCCACCCGCCCGGCCAGCTCGTCTATCTCTGCGCGGTGCAAGAGGATCTTTCGCGACCGATCGGGATCGAAGCGGCCGAAGCCGGTGGCGTACTCGTAGGGCGCCACGCGGGCGCCGACGAGGTATGCCTCGCCGTGCTCGACGCGGGCGTATGCCTCCTGCAGGGAGATGTGGCCCGCCCGGATCGACTTCACCTCGGCGCCCGTGAGGGCGAGGCCGCACTCGAAGGTCTCGAGGATCTCGTAGTCGTGCCGCGCCCGCCGGTTCTGGGCGACGCGGGTGATGCCGCGTTCCTTGTCGTGCTGGCGCCGGCGCTGTGCCGCCAGGCGACCCTTGCTCGGCATGACTCGACGCTAACCGCGGGAGCGCGCCCGACCGCCGGCCAAGGGGCGAGCATGGCTGGCTCCGAGCAGCCAGAATGGCACCGAGGTGAGCCGGTGGGGGACGTGAGCGGGGAGACGAGAGGCGCTCGATGGTGAGGCAGATCGACGAGGACGACTACGGGCAGTGGCGCAGGCTCTGGGACGGCTACCTCCACTTCTACCGGGGCGAGGTGTCCGAGGAGGCGACGGCGGAGACCTTTGCCCGCCTCTGCGAGCGGCGCGACGGGCTCGCCGGGTTCGTGGCCGAGGACGGCGAGGGGAAGTTGTGCGGCTTCGCCCACATCATCTTCCATCCCTCGACGTGGACGAGCGGGCTCTACTGCTACCTCGAGGACCTCTACGTCGAGCGGCCGGCGCGGGGGACGGGAATGGCCGGCGACCTCATCCGGGCGGTCTACGACGAGGCCGACGCGGCGGGGGTCGAGCGCGTCTACTGGGAGACCCAGGAGTTCAACTCGCCCGCCCGCTCCCTCTACGACACCCTGGCTCACCGGACGAGCTTCATCGTCTACGAGCGGTGAGCGAGCAGCCGGGGACGCTCGTGCTCTCGCCGGCTCAGCTCGACGAGATGATCGCCCACTGCCTGAGCGCCTACCCCGAGGAGGGCTGCGGCCTGCTCGCCGGGCATCTCGCCAGCGGCGAGGTGACCAAGATCCATCCGACCCGCAACGCTGCGGGCTCGGCGCGGCTCTACCGGGTCGATCCGGGCGAGCACTTGCGGGCCGACCGGGACGCCGAAGCCTGCGGCGCCGAGATCATCGGCGTCTTCCACTCGCACACGCACACCGACGCCTACCCTTCGCCGACCGACGTGGAACAGGCCCTCGACCCCGACTGGCACTACCTGGTCGTCTCGTTCCGCCTCGGGCTCGCCTCGACGCGGTCGTTCCGGATCCGGGGCGGGAAGATCTGCGAAGAGCCGGTGGTTGTCTATCCCGATAGAATCTGACCAAGTAGGTCAACTTTCGGAGGCGACACCGTGTCAGTAGCGATAAGGCTGCCGAACCTGCTCCGGCCGGCGGCCGGGGGCAAGTCCGTCGTAGAGGTCTCGGGCTCCACCATCGGCGAGGTCCTCGAGGCGCTCCAGGCCGACTACCCGGCCATGGACGGCCAGTTGCTGACCCATGAGGGCTCGCTGCATCGCTTCGTCAACGTCTACGTGAACGACGACGACGTCCGCTACCTCGAGCGTCTCGAGACCAAGCTCGGCGACTCCGACGTGGTCTCGATCATCCCGGCGGTCGCCGGCGGCGCCGCCTGAACCTGCGCGAGCCGGCGTTCAGGGCTGCGGCGGGCGATCGGTAGTACCAGGTGGCAGCGGTTGCGAGCATCCTCGACCTCATCGGCAACACGCCGCTCGTAGACGTCTCCGCCCTCAGTCCCAACCCGCACGTCGCCATTCACGTCAAGCTCGAGGGTCAGAACCCGGGCGGCTCGGTGAAGGACCGACCGGCGCTCGCCATGATCGAGGACGCCGAGAAGTCGGGGATGCTCTCGCCCGGGGCCACCTTGATAGAGCCGTCGTCGGGCAACACCGGGATCGGCCTCGCCATGGTCTGCCGGGTGAAGGGCTACCACCTGAAGGTCGTGCTGCCCGAGAACGTCTCGATCGAGCGGCGCCAGCTCCTCGATCTCTGGGGGGCAGAGATCATCTCGTCTCCCGGCTCGGAGGGCTCGAACGGCGCCGTGCGCCTCGCACGGAGCCTTGCGGACGAGCACCCCGAGTGGGTCTTTCTGTACCAGTACGGCAACCACGCCAACCCCCGGTCTCACTACGAGGGGACGGGGCCTGAGATCTGGCGCGACTGCCCGGATGTGACGCACTTCGTCGCCGGTCTCGGCACGAGCGGGACGTTGCTCGGCGTCGGGCGCTTCTTGAAAGAGCGCAACCCTTCGGTCCGGGTCTGGGCGGTCGAGCCGCCTGCGGGCGAGCTCGTCGACGGGCTCCGCAACCTCGACGACGGCTACATCCCCCCGATCTTCTTGGAGGAGGGGGGTGAGGAGCTTCTCGATCGCAAGATGGTCGTGGGCCCAAGAGAGTCGATCGAGTGGACGAGGCGGCTTTCGGAGGTCGGCGTGTTCGCCGGGATCTCCTCGGGGGCCGCAATGGCGGGCGCTGCGCGCTGCGCTGCCGGCTTGTCGAGCGGGACCGTGGTTTGCGTCGCCGCCGACGGCGGCTGGAAGTACCTTTCCACCGGTGCGTGGACGGGCGATCTCGACGACGTCGTCGAGCGGGCGAAGCGCATCGTCTATTTCTGAGGTCGCCCCGCTCGCCGCGCCAGCCGGCGCCGCTCGAGTGGACGACCGTCCCATCGGGGTCTTCGACAGCGGCTTCGGCGGGCTGTCCATCATGAGGGCCCTGATCGACCTGCTACCGCACGAGCACCTCGTCTATGTGGGCGACACCGGCCGGTTCCCCTACGGACCGCGGCCCGCCGCCGAGGTGAGAGCCTTCGCAGGTCAGATCGCCGCCCACCTCGTGGACGAGCTGGGCGTAAAGCTCCTCGTCGTCGCCTGCAACACGGCTTCTGCTGTAGCGCTCCCGGAGATCTCGGCGTCCCATCGCGTGCCGGTGGCGGGGGTGATCGAGCCGGGCATGCGGGCGGCGGTGAGCGCCACCCGGAGTGGCAGGGTAGGCGTCGTCGGCACCGTCGGTACCATCGCCTCGGGCGCCTACCAGCGCCTCGCCTCCTCCGCTGGGCCCTGCGTCGAGGTGCACTGCGCCGCCTGCCCGGGCTTCGTCGAGTTCGTCGAGCGTGGCGAGACCGAGACCGACCAGGTGCACGTGCTCGCTGAACGCCTCCTGGCCCCGCTTCGCGAAGCCGAGGTGGACACGCTCCTTCTCGGGTGCACCCACTACCCCTTCCTCGCACGCACGATCGGCGACGTCATGGGCGAAAGCGTCGTCCTCGTCTCACCGGCCGAGGAGACCGCTTTCGACGTCCATGGGCTCATCTCCTCGGGAGGCCTCGGGCGGGCTGGGCTGGCCGAGCCGACAGAGCGGGCAGGCGCGCCGGGGATCTCGCCGGCGGGGCGCCACGAGTTCTACTCGTCCGGCGACGTCGACACCTTCGTCGTGATGGGGCGGCGACTACTTGGACCTGAGCTGGACGCCGCCCTGCCGGTCAGCTTCGGGTAGGCGTCGCGTCGCTCTTTGGCGGCCGTCGCGGGTGTCGTGCGTGTCAAGACACATACACACAGTATGGCGACAATTCTGGAGCAACTACCTGGTTGGCGACTGCGCAGCCGGACCCGCCCGCCGCTGTAGCGTGCCGCAATGGCCGAGGACCCCTCCAGGGCGGACGGGCGCGCTCTCGACGAGCTTCGCCCGACCGAGCTCGTTCGCGACTACACGGAGTTCGCGGCCGGCTCGGTGCTGTGCGTGACTGGAAGGACCCGGGTTCTCTGCACCGCCTCCATCGACGCAGACGTGCCGAGGTTCCTTCGCGGCACCGGCAAGGGGTGGGTGACGGCGGAATACTCGCTCCTTCCCGGCTCCTCGAAGGAGCGCATCGCCCGCGAGGCGGCGAGGGGTCGTCAGTCGGGTCGTACCCAGGAGATTCAGCGGCTGATCGGCCGCTCGCTGCGCGCTGTCTGCGACCTCGCCGTCCTCGGCGAGCGCCAGATCGTGCTCGACTGCGACGTGCTGCAGGCCGATGGCGGCACCAGGACGGCGGCGATCTCGGGCGCCTACGTCGCTCTCCACGACGCCTGCACGCGCCTCGCGGCTACCGGGGCAATCATGGCCACTCCCCTCAAGGAGGGCCTGGCCGCCGTCTCGGTCGGCATCGTCGACGCGGTCGCGATGCTCGATCTCGACTACTCGGAGGACTCGAGAGCCGAGGTCGACATGAACGTGGTGATGACGCGCTCGGGCCGCTTCGTCGAGGTGCAGGGCACTGCCGAGGGGGCACCCTTCTCCCGCGGCGAGCTCGACCAGATGCTTGCTCTCGCCGAGGCGGGGATCGGCCGGCTCTGCGAGCTGCAGGAGGCCGTCGTCTCGGTTCCGCCCGACCGGCGCCCGCTGTGAAGGGGGGCGGTGGCGGGCCGGACTACGTCTTGGCGACGGCGAACCCCGACAAGGCGGCCGAGATAAGGGCGATCCTGGGCGCCGAGCTCGGCCGCTCGGTGTCAGTCGTCCCGCGACCGCCGGAGGTCGGCGAGGTCGAAGAGACCGGCGCCACGCTAGAAGAGAACGCCCGGCTGAAGGCGTTGGCGCTCCTCGAGGCGACGGGGCTCGCGTCGATCGCCGACGACACCGGGCTCGAGGTAGATGTCCTCGGAGGGGCTCCGGGCATCTACGCCGCCCGGTATGCCGGCCCCGGCGCCACCTACGCCGACAACGTCTCGCTTCTCTTGGCCTCCCTCGACGAGGCTGGAGCCCGCTCCGGCTCCTCCCGAGCCGCTCGCTTTCGCACCGTCGCTCTGTGCCGCTTCCCCGGCGGTGCCGAGATCGTCGCCGAGGGATGCGTCGAAGGCCAGATCGCCACGGCCCCGCGGGGGGATCGAGGCTTCGGCTACGACCCCGTCTTCGTGCCGAGACAAGGCGACGGCCGGACCTTTGCCGAGATGTCGGCGCAGGAGAAAAACACGCTCTCCCATCGCGGGCGGGCGTTTCGTGCTCTCGCCGGCGAGCTCGGCGACGCTCACGCCGCCAGGATCGGCGAGACCGGCGCCCGCTGACGCCGGGAGATCGAGAGCTCTCGAGAGGGCACGTCCGAGCGCCCGAGCGGCCGCCGGGGCGCCAAAGACGTACAGAATGGTCTGAGTGGGCGACGACCTGACCATCGGGATCGACATCGGATCGAGCGCGCTGAAGGCCGTCGCCGCCGACGAGTCCGGGCGAGTGGTCGCCAAGGTGCGACTTCAAAGCCACCTCGGGCTGCCCACCTCGGATCAGATGGAGCACGACGCCAGGCGTGCCTGGCGCCTGGCACCCCGAAGGGCACTTCGAGCCCTTTGGAGCGAGGGCGCACGCTCCCCGCGGGCCATCTGCGTCGCCGGCATGGTGCCCTCGATCGCGCCCGTCGACGACGGCGGTGTCCCATGCGGCCCGGGACTGCTCTACGGCGACACACGGGGAGCCGTTCCGCCCAAGCTGACGGCGTTGCCGGTCGGGCGTGCGCCCGACCTCGTGAGGCAGGCTTCCGCCTCGTGCCCGGGAGCCGCCGGCTACTGGCCCGTGCAGGCAGTCGCCAACAAGGCCATCGCCGGCGTCGGGGCCATCGACGTCACCACCGCCATCGCCATGACACCGCTCTTCAACGGCGCCGTGTGGGATCCACAGGTGTGTGCCAGTGCCGGCGCCGAGATCTCCCAGCTCCCCGAGATCGTTGGCTTGGGCGAGCCGATCGCCAAGATCGACGGTGCCGTCGTCGCCTCGGGCATTGTCGACACCCTCGCCGAGCAGATCGTCGCCGGGGCGAGCGAGGTTGGCGACGTCCTCGTCATCTGCGGAACCACGCTCGTGATCTGGAGCGTCACCGACCGCTGGCAGGAGATCTCGGGGCTGTGGACCGTCCCCCACACCGTTCCCGGGCGGACGCTGATCGGTGGGGCGAGCAACGCCGGGGGCCTGTTCATCGACTGGGCGACGCGCCTCACCGGGGCGGCCGGCAGGGCCGTCGACCCGGCGAGCATCCCGGTCTGGGCACCCTATCCCCGCGGCGAGCGGACCCCACTGCACGACTATGCCCGCCGCGCTTCGCTCATCGGCCTCGAGCTCGCCCACGACCGAGCCGCCGTCCGGCGGGCGGCCTTCGAAGCGGCCGGCTTTGTGGTGCGCCAGCACATCGATCTCTCCGGGGTGGCCGCCAGGCGCATCGTCGTGACCGGGGGAGGGTCGGCTCGCCCCGAGTGGGTACAGGCACTCGCCGACTGCACCGGGCTGCCGGTGGACCTGGCGGCCGTGCCCGAGTGCGCCGCGCTGGGAGCGGCTTTCGTAGGAAGGATCGCGGCGGGGCTGGAGAGAGACCTCGGCGACGCCTCGAGGTGGGCCTCGATCGGCGGGCGTGTCGAGCCGGACCCGAGGTTCGAGGAGCACGCCTCGCGGCGCTACGAGGTCTTCCGCCAGCTTGTCGGCCTTGCCGGCGAGACGCCTGAGACACCTCGCTGAGGCCGAGTCACCCGTCGAGCACGTCGCCCATCGTGCCGAGGGGCGGGGCGCCGAGGCGTAGGAGGCTCTCGTGGAACCTGAGCAGGGAGAATCGAGGCCCCCAGGCGGCGATGGCCTCGTCTCGCAGCTTCATTATCTCGAGCTTGCCCCAGGTGTAGCGGCCGTAGGTGGGGTCGAAGGTCGCCCGCGTCGCTTCGCTGCGCGCCGCGGGGCCCCGCAAGAAGGCGTCCCGCTCGAAGCGTCTCGTCGCCTCCTCCAGGCTCATGGTGCCGCCGTGGATCCCGAGAGCGGCGGCAAGGCGTGTCACCCGCACGAGGGCCTCGATCCACACGCCGATGGCGAACCTCGGGTCTTCGGCACGAAAACCCGTCTCGACGAGTAGCTCTTCGGCGTAGTGCGCCCAGCCCTCGACGAAGGCGCTCGAGCACAGGCTCCGCCGGACGTGGCCCGGTGCCGACTGAACGATCATCCGGCCGTGGGCGTAATGGCCGGGAGTGACCTCGTGGGCGGCGATGGCCGGCAGCGTCGTGGCGCTGAACACTGAGCGCCAGTCCTGCTTGGCACTGTCGTCCCAGGCCGGATCCGGCGGATTGATGTAAAAGCGGGCCGGCGCCTCGGGCTCGTAGGGTCCGGTCCAGGACATCATTGCCATGGCGAAGCGGCGCGACTCCGGTGCCGGTCCGACGACACAGGTACCGCCAAGGGGTGGGAGGAGCCTCGCCTCGACGGCGAACTCGGCCAGCTCGTCCGACACGACACGCGCCGCCGCGTAGATGCCGTCGTCGTCGGGGTGATCACCGAGGAGCTCTCCGACGAGGCTTCCCGGATCGGCGCCAGAGCCGCGGCGAAAGCGCTCGCAGTCCTCGGCCAGGCGCCCCCACAGCCGGTCGCGCTCCCGGTCGGCTGCCTCTTCTAGACGCCCGAGATCCACCGGCATCGCCTCTGTTTTCGAGAGCAGGATCGTGAGAGTGGCTGGACCGAGGGCGGCACCCGGATCGCCGTGCTGGGCGGCGTGCTGGATCCGCTCGCAGAGGCGGGCGTGGGCGGCGAGCGCAGCCGTGTCGGACACGCCTGTGGCTAGCCCGGCCACGGCGCCGATGAGGGCCTCGGCGACCGGGGCCGGGACCCGGTCGAGGGACTCGAGGGACGCCTCGACGGCTCCGGGCCATCGCGAGACGTGCTCTCTACGAGCCTCGAGTCGCTCCTCGACCGCGGCGTACTCCCGGTCGTAGCAGGCAAGATCGAGGTTCCCGAGGTGTACGAGGGGGTTCCAGCGATGCATCTCGGCCGTCGCGTAGGTGACATTCAGGGCGTCCTCGCTGGCGGCGAGGTGCGCCTCGTCGTGGCGGTCAAGCTCTGGTGCGCCGTCGCCAAGACGCGAGAGACCGGCGGCGATACCGGCAGGCGACATGTCCATGACGACGCCGTCGTAGCTGTGCACGCCGGCGTACTCGCGGATCTCGGGGACCGACAGATCCCAGACCGCCCGTACCCGCTCGCCCGCGCCGCCCGCGCCGCCCGCGCCGCCCGCGCCACCCGCGCCGCCCGCGCCTGCGATCACGCTGCCCTCTTCAAGTTGATCCCACGGTGGGCAAGCTACATGTCCAGATCCAGAGCCAGGGCCGGCCGGGTCGGCCCGCGCCAGCCCACCGGCGCATTCCAAGGCCGCGCCTTTCGTGCTGCCGGTAGGTTGCTCTGCGATGTCGACCCGGACCCGCTGTGCCTCGTATGGCAACCGCACCCGCTTCTACCTGGTGTGGTGCGTCAGATCGGGCGCCATCGAGCACCACGACGCCGCGGCCGCCGCCCAGCCAACGCCTCTTGCACGCTCTCGCCTTGATCCCACAATCATGCCTGCTCAAGATGGGTGATACAGCGAAAGCGCACCATAGGTACCGATGCGCCGAGGGTGACAACGGACAGCGGGAGCCCGGTCGGCCGGCCGGCAACGACGGCCGCGGCCGGTCCTGGGACGGGAGTCTTCATGGAACATGTGTCGATCAGCTGCGACGAGTGCTGCCTGGAGGGGACCGTGGCATGCGACGACTGCGTCGTCACGTTCCTCTTCTCGACACAGGAGAGCCTGTGCGCGGGGGACCAGGGCGCAACTCCCGAGGCAGAGACCGGCGCCGCCTTGAGCGTCGTCGGCCGTCCGCGCAACGGCATCGTCGTCGATGCTGCCGAGGTACGGGCGATGAAGCTGCTGCACGGCGTCGGCCTCGTCCCGAGCCTGCGCTTCGAGCGGCGCGTCGGCTGAGGGCTTCCGGACGGCGCGGCGGAAGGCGGGCCGGAAGCTGCTCTGCCGCCGGGGTGCCCGGGGTGCCCGGGAGCACAGCGGCTGCCCGCGCCGCCGCGGTAGCGATGGCCGGTGCGGACCAGTGAGCCACCTTCTCGTCACGAACGACTTCCCGCCCAAGCCCGGTGGCATCCAGACCTACCTTTACGAGCTGTGGCGCCGGCTCCCTCCGGAGGAGTTCACGGTCTTCACTTCCTCTCATGAGGGCTCCGACGAGTTCGATCGAGCCCAGCCCTTCCGCGTGGTCCGCTCCCGGCTGCCGCTCTGGATTCCAACGCCCGAGGTTGCCGCACAGGTGCGCCGGCTCGGGAGGGAGACCTCGGCGGGGTTGGTGGTGCTCGATCCCGCATTGCCACTGGGCCGCGTCGGCCGGCAGCTCGCCGTCCCCTATGCGGTCGTGCTCCACGGCGCCGAGGTGACCGTGCCCGGACGGCTCCCCGTCGGCCGGCAGCTCCTCCAGAGCGTGCTCTCGGGCGCCGCGCTGTTGATCGCCGCCGGTGAGTACCCCGCCGGCGAGAGCTCAAGGGCGCTGCCGGCGAGCTCGGGCCGCACCGTCGTCGTGCCGCCAGGCGTGGACTCCACGAGGTTCCAACCACTCACCGAGGCCGCCAGGATGGCCGCCCGCCGGCGGTTCGGGCTCGACCCAAAGGCGCGGGTGGTCGTGAGCGTGAGCCGCCTCGTGCCCCGCAAGGGCATGGACGTGCTGATCGAGGCGGCCGCCCGGTTGACCGGGTCGGGTCGCCACCCCGGGCTCACCGTGGCCATCGGCGGTCAGGGCCGGGACCGGGTCCGCCTCGAGCGCCTGGTCCGCAAGCACGCCGCCCCCGTGCGCTTCCTTGGCCGGGTAGCCGACATCGATCTGCCGGGTCTGTACGCCAGCGC
>JBOGHY010000003.1:0-5999 GCA_050742375.1 Acidimicrobiales bacterium
GGCTCTTCGAGTAGATCGGGATCCGGCACGCGGCCGAGCGGTTGCGCTGGGAGTAGACGAGGTTCACGGGCGCCTCGTAGCCGGGCACGAGCCGCTTGTAGGAATTCGTCGTCGGCGCCGCGAAGGCAAGGACGGACTTGGCGTGGCGCAGGAGCCCACCGATGTACCAGCGCCCGACATCCGAAAGCCCCGCATACCCGGTCTCGGCGTAGAAGAGCGGCTCACCCCCCCTCCATAGAGACTGGTGGCAGTGCATGCCGGAGCCGTTGTCCTGAAATATGGGCTTGGGCATGAACGTGGCCGTGTAGCCGGCGTTGCGGGCGACGTTCTTCACCACGTACTTGTAGAGCATGAGCTTGTCGGCCATGCGAAGCAGCGTGTCGAAGCGCATGTCGATCTCTGCCTGGCCGCCCGTCCCGACCTCGTGGTGCTGCACCTCGATCTCGATGCCGAGGCGCTCCATCACGAGCACCATCTCCGAGCGGAGGTCCTGGAAATGGTCTGTGGGCGGGACGGGGAAGTAGCCCTCCTTGTAGCGCGGTTTGAACCCCAGGTTCGGCTTCTCGTCCCTGGCCGAGTTCCAGATGCCCTCGATCGAGTCGACGTGGTAGAAGGCGGAGTGCTGGTCCTGGGAGAACCTCACGTCGTCGAAGATGAAGAATTCGGCCTCCGGTCCGAAATAAGCGGTGTCGGCCAGTCCCGTCGTGGCGAGGTACCGCTCGGCCTTCAAGGCGACGTAGCGAGGGTCGCGAGAGTAGCTCTCGCCCGTGACCGGGTCATGGACGAAGCAGTTGAGGTTGAGGGTGCGGTGCTGGCGGAACGGGTCGGCGACGGCGGTCGCCGGGTCGGGGAGCAGGAGCATGTCGGACTCCTGGATCTCCTGGAAGCCCCGGATCGACGATCCGTCGAAGCCGTAGCCGTCGACGAAGCCCTCTTCGGTGAGCTCGTGTGCCGGTACCGAGAAGTGCTGCATGAGGCCGGGGAGGTCGCAGAAGCGGAAGTCGACGACCTCGATCCCCTCGTCGCGTACCAGCTGGACCACCTCGGCGGCGGTGCGTTCCTGCACGCTCGTCCTTTCTCTCGTGGCTCGTAACGTCTCTCGTGACGCGTGAGTGTGCCACGACAACCATGCCACCGGCCGGTTACCTTCCCGTTGCCCAGAGATGAACTCCGCGTGAAAGAGGTCCACCTGGGACGGCAGCGAGATGGCGGAGCTGGGACAATCGGGTGATGCAGAGCCAGCGGGATTATGTGCTGCGGACCGTCGAGGAGCGGGGCGTGCGCTTCGTCCAGCTCTGGTTCACCGACGTCCTCGGCACGGCGAAGTCGTTCAGCATCACCCCCGCCGAGCTCGAGAACGCCCTCGACGAGGGGATGACCTTCGACGGCTCGGCCATCGACGGCTTCAGCCGCGTGCAGGAAGCCGACGTGCTCGCCAAGCCCGATCCGAAGACGTTCCAGATCCTTCCCCTCGGGGTCGGCCGGGAGGACGGGTCGAGCTCGTCGGTGGCTCGTGTCTTCTGCGACATCTTGAACCTTGACGGCTCGCCCTTCGAGGGCTGCCCGCGCAACGTCCTGCGCCGCTCCCTCGAGCGTGCCCGCACGCGGGGGTTCTCCTTTTACGCCGCTCCCGAGATCGAGTACTTCTACTTCGCCGGGCCGAGCATCGGCCCGGGCCTGCCCGAGCCGCTCGACGGCGGGTCGTACTTCGAGCTCACGGTGGCGGATCTCGCTACGGATCTGCGCAAGCGGACGGTGCTCACCCTCGAGGACATGGGCATCCCCGTCGAGTACGCCCAGCACGAGGACGCTCCGAGTCAGCACGAGATCGACCTGCGCTACACAGACGCCCTCACGATGGCCGACACCATCATGACCGTGCGCCTCGTCGTAAAGGAGATCGCACAGGAGCGCGGCGTGCATGCGAGCTTCATGCCGAAGCCGCTTACCGGGGTGCAGGGCTCGGGGATGCACACCCACTTCTCGCTGTTCGAAGGCGACCGCAACGCCTTCTTGGAGCCGGGCGTCGAGCACGGCCTCTCGGTCGTCGCCCGGCAGTTCATAGCCGGACTGCTCGAGCACGCACCCGAGATCACCGCCGTCACGAACCAGTGGGTGAACTCCTACAAACGCCTTGTCGCCGGGTACGAAGCGCCTGTGCACGTCTCGTGGGCCTACAACAACCGCTCGGCGCTCGTGAGGGTCCCGATCGCCAAGCGCGGGCGACCCGAGTCGACCCGCGTCGAGTACCGGGCCCCCGATCCAGCCTGCAACCCCTACCTCGCCTTCGCCGTCGTGCTCGGCGCCGGGCTGCGAGGGATCGAGAAGGGCTACGAGCTAGGACCCGAGGCGTCGTCGAACCTGTTCAGCCTCACTCCCGAGGAGCTGGCCTCGGAGGGGATCCGGCCGCTGCCGTCGAGCCTGGCGGATGCTCTCGTCGCTATGGAGCGCTCGGAGCTCGCGGCCGAGATCCTCGGCGAGCACGTCTTCGAGTGGTTCCTGCGCAACAAGAAAGCGGAGTGGGAGGCCTACACGAGAGAGGTCACGCCGTTCGAGCTCGCCCGATACCTGCCCTCGCTCTAGGCACTGAGCCGTGGCACCGCTCCTCGTCTTCCCCGATCCACCGAGCGCATGGCTGGCCGAGGCGCTCGAGACGGCGGGCTACAAGGGCCAGGCGGTGCTGACCGCCGTGGACGCCGCCCGGCTGGAGCCAGACGACGGCTGGAGCGGGGCGGTGATCGAGGTTGTCGCAGAGCGAGACCACGCTTACGCCCTCTTGCGGGCACTTCGAAAACGCGAGGACCCCCTCTCGCCCGTACTTCTCGTGGTGTCGCCGGGTCAGCTCGAGGATCCGGACTTTCGCGAGGATCTCTTCGACGACTTCGTGCTCGCTGGCGCGTCGGCGAAGGAGGTCGAGGCGCGCCTTTCTCACCTTTTGCGCCGCACGGGGCGCGGCAAGCAGCACGACCTGATCGTGTACGGGCCGCTGGCGCTCAATCTCGAGACCTACCAGGCAGTGCTCGGCGAGCGGGCGCTCGACCTCACCTACATGGAGTACGAGCTGCTCCGCTTTCTCGCCGCCCACCCCGGCAAGGTCTTCACCCGAGAGGTGCTCTTGTCGAAGGTCTGGGGGTACGAGTACTTCGGCGGAGCGAGGACCGTAGACGTCCACGTGCGCCGCCTGCGGGCGAAGCTCGGCGAGGAGCACGCCCATCTCATCGAGACCGTCCGCAGCGTCGGCTACCGCTTTGGTGCACTCCGGTGGTTGCCCGAGCGCGGTTCCGCTCCCTAGCGCGTGGTTCAGCCCGTCGAGGTGGTGGTCTTGCTCCCCTCGCCTCTCGCCGGGACGGTCCCGGTGCTTGGGTGGCTGCCTCCCTCTCCGGCGGTGCGCTCTGTGATGGCAAGGGAGAAAGGGCCGCCTGGCACCTTGATCGGCGCTCCCACGCGACGAGTTGCGAGGTCGACCGGCTCGATGACGCCGGCGTCGAGGCAGGCAACCCAAGCGGTGGCGCCGTTCGGGGTGACGGCCAGGCTCTGGGCGCCCTTGTCGAGGTCGATAGGGGTTGTGGCCCTCCCGGTGGCGAGCGATATCGGCACGAGGTTGTTGCCCGGCTCGGAGCTGGACGGCGCGTCGACGACCCAGGCGTAGCCCTGCGCGACGACCACGGCGAGCGGCCCGCCCGGCACGGCGATGGCCGCCTCGGGCCGGTCGGAGGCGGCGTCGATCGGGGTCACGCTGAGCGAGTCGAGGTTGGTGACATACACGGTGCCGCCGTCTGGCGTGACGGCGATGCCGGTGGGTCCGTTGCCTACCGTGATCGGCCGGAGTGCCGTCCCAGTACGCAGTGAGATCGGCGTCACCTGGTTCCCGACCGGCCCGCTCTGGCCGGTGACGATGGCCCCGGCGTCGGCGACGTAGGCGCGCAGACCGTCGGGCGTGATGGCGATGCCCTGGGGGCCGGGTCCGACGTCTATGGGAGCGAGGGGTTTTCTAGTGGCGAGGTCGATCGGCGTGACCGTGTGCCCGAGCGCGGTGGCCGAGCCGTCGTCGGTGACGTAGGCGCGGTCGAGCTGGCTCGAGATGGCTATGGCTGCCGGGCCGACGCCGGCGGGTATGGCGGGCAGCACCGTGCCGGTCGAGATCACGATGGGTGTGACGGTGTTCGAGGTGTAGTTGGCGACATAGGCGGTTCCCTTGAAGATGGCGATGGCGTCGGGGTAGGTGCCGACGAGGTGCTGGCTCTCGATCCCCTCGGAGCCGGGGGTGACGTTGACGGCGGCGACGTGGTTGCCGAAGCCGAGGTTCGCCCCGAGACCGGCGAGGGTCACATAGGCGATGACGCTCGGAGGGAGCGGCGGGAGGGTGCTCGTCGTGGTCGTGGTCGTCGTCGAGGCGGTCGAGTTGCAGCCGGCGGCGAGGCCGGCGACAAGAGCGAGCGTGCCGGCGAGGGCGCCTAGCCGGAGCCGCCGCGCCCCCTTGTGTGCCGGAAGGAGGGCCGGCCTCAGCCCACGGGCGAGTAGGCCCACGCCTCGATCTCGACGAGCGCGCCGAGCGGGAGCCCGGCGACGGCATAGGCCGCTCTCGCGGGGCGATGGCTGCCGAAAGCCGTCACGTAAGCCTCGTTCATGGCCGCGTAGTCGGCGATGTCGGACAGGAGCACGGTCGTCTTCACGACGTCACCGAGACCGGCGCCGTGCTCGGTGAGCAGCGCCTCGAGGTTCGAGACGGCCTGGGCGACCTGGTCTGGGATGCCCTTTTTGAGCTCGCCACCTGCGAGTCCGAGCTGCCCGGAGCAGACGACGAAGTCGCCGGCGCGCACCGCTGGCGTGTAGGGGCCGACCGGGGGAGCCACGAAAGGGCGATCAGCTGAACGAGGAGCCGCAGCCGCAGGTGCGTGTGGCGTTCGGGTTCGTGATGTGGAACCCGGCCTCCTGCAGGCCGTCGCGGTAGTCGAGCGTGGCGCCATTCACAAGGGCAGCGCTCTCCGGGTCGACGACGACCTTCACTGAGCCGAAGAAGCGCACGACGTCGTCATCGGCAACCTCGGAGTCGAAGAACATCTCGTAGCTGTAGCCCGAGCAACCGCCGGGACGCACGGCGACGCGCAGCGCCAGGCCGTCGCCTTCCTCCTGGGTGAGCAGCTCGGCCACCTTTACCTGGGCGGTCTCAGACAGCTTGACCGGGCTCGGCCTGTTGCCGATCCTCACACTGCTGGCATTGGTCACCGAGCCCGTCCTCCTTTTCGACTGCTCCCATGTTAGCGACGGGATCCCCCCCGGGGAGCACCGCCCGCAGGGACCGCCGGTAGCCTTCCGGCGAGGTGGGCACGGACGAGGCGAACGAGGCGATCGAGACCGAGGCGATCGAGGTCTTGCGCGGCGTGATCGACCCGGAGCTCGGCGACGACATCGTCTCACTCGGCATGGTGCGAGGTGTTCGCCTCGCCGAGCCGGGCGTGCTCTCCGTCGAGGTCGCTCTCACCGTTGCCGCCTGCCCCCTGCGGGGCCAGATCCAGTCCGACGTCGAGCGGCGGCTTTCCCAGCTTGCCGGCGTCAGCCGGGTCAAGGTGGAAATGGGGGTCATGGGCGGCGATGAGAGGGCGGCCCTGATGTCGAGGGCGCGCCGCGCCGCCCAGGAGCGATCGGCAGTGGTCACGGAGCTGCCCGCCACCGCCAGGGCGATCGCTGTGGCGTCGGGCAAGGGGGGCGTCGGCAAGTCGTCGGTCACCGTCAACCTGGCCGTGGCGCTCGCCAGGCGGGATCTGCGCATCGGCGTCCTCGATGCCGATGTCTGGGGCCACTCGGTCCCACGCCTGCTCGGCATGGAGGGCGAGATCGAGGCGCGGGGCAAAAAGATGGTGCCGCTCGAGCGGAAGGCGGGATCCGGCGTCGTCCGGGTCATCTCGATGGGCTTCCTCTCCGACGAGGACACGGCCATCATGTGGCGGGGCCTCGTGCTCAACCGGGCGGTGCAGCACTTCCTGGAGGACGTCCACTGG
>JBOGHY010000004.1:0-4859 GCA_050742375.1 Acidimicrobiales bacterium
CGCATCGGCTCGAAACGACGTCGGGGTGCCTGAGGGTCGCCTGGAGCGCTTCTTCGAGCGCCGAGGAGATGGCGTTCAGCTTCTCGGGGCGGTTGAGTCCGAGGATGGCGATCGCACCCTCCCGCCCTACGGTGACGAGGCTGCCGGTGCTGCCCTCTCCTCCGGCTGACAGCGCCGTCATCGTCGAGCTCGAAAAACCGTCGGCTGCGCGCCGAGGGTGATGTCGTGCGAGCTGGCGAACAGGTCGTACCTGACCACGGACCTACTCGAGCCACATCTCTTTGAGTACGGAAGGCGGGTGAGGAGCCCGGGCCAACGTCCGGCGGGCGGCCGAAAGACGTTCGCTCGCAGCCGGACCCCGTCGCGCATCGGCACCTCGACGTCGAAATCCACCCTCAGGCCTGCGCTCGGCGCCTTCCCCGGGTAGCACCGCGTCGCTGCGCCGGGCGTGTCCGGATCGGCGGCGGCGCTGGTCATGCGGCGACCGTAGCCGGGCGACCCAAGCCGGGCGACCGTAGCCGAGAGCCGCACCTATGGTTTGCCCATGAATGGCTCGGTCCTTGCCCCCGACGCCAACGCCGGCTCGGTCGCGATCGTCTCGGGCGGGGGCACGGGTATCGGCCGGGCGACGGCGCTCGAGCTGGCGCGAACAGGAGCGCACCTCGTCGTCTGCGGGCGGCGACCCGAGCTGCTGGAAGAGACCGTGCGCCAGCTCACTGAGACCGGCGGCGAGGGACTCGCCGTCGGGGCCGATCTCCGCCGCCACGAGGACGTGAGCCGCGTGGTCGAGGCGGCCATCGGTCGCTTTGGCGCCATCGACGTGGTCGTCAACAACGCCGGCGGCCAGTTCGCCGCCCCGGCCGAGGAGATCACGCCGAAGGGCTGGCGGGCGGTGCACGCCGTCAGCGTCGAGGCAGCCTGGGACCTGACCCGCGAGGCCGCCACCGCCTCGATGATCCCCCGCCGCCGGGGAGTCGTCGTCTTCATCGGCTTCAGCCCGCGCCGGGGCGTCCCCAACATGGTGCATGCCTCGGCCGCCAGAGCGGCGGTCGAGAACCTGGCCGGCGGGCTCGCCTGTGACTGGAGTCGATACGGGATCAGAGTGGTGTGCGTCTCCCCCGGCAACATTGAGACCGAGGCGCTCTCGGGCTACGGGGAGGCAGAGGTCGCCTCATGGCGGCGCTCGGTGCCGCTCGGCCGCCTCGGCACGCCCGGGGAGGTCGCCTCGGTCATCGCCTTTTTAACCTCGCCCGGCGCCAGCTACGTGACCGGCTCGACGATCCTCGTGGACGGCGGTGTCGACGCCTGGGGACAGGGCCAGCCCCCGCCCGCGGTTGATCAGCTCGCCGGAGACTAAGAGGGCGCGGGCGGACGCCGCACCGAGGCCGCGCCTGCCACGTCGCCCGCCGGAGGGGCGAGCACGAGCCGGGCGTCAAGGCCGTAGGCGCCGTCAACGGTGACGAGAAGCGGGTTCACTTCGATCTCGGAGATCTCCGGGTACGACGCCGCGATCTCCGACAGCACGACGAGAGCCTCCGCCGCCGCCGCTACGTCCAAAAGACGGCGCCCCCGCGAGCCGGCGAGGAGGCGAGCGCCCCGGAGCGAACCGATGAGCCGCTCTGCCTCGCCGGTGTCCAGCGGGGCGAGAGCGACGGCCGTGTCGGAGAGCACCTCGGCGTAGATCCCGCCGAGCCCAACCAGTGCGATGGCGCCAAAGCGCGGGTCGCGTACCGAACCGACGAGGAGCTCGAGGCCGCCGCCCCTCTCGACCATCGACTCGACCGAGAGCGCCGTGCCCGGAAGGCGCGCCCAGAGCGCGGCCGTGGCCCGATCGAGCTCGGAGTCATTCGAGATGCCGAGGACGACCCCTCCAGAGTCGGACTTGTGCTCGAGCTCGACGGCCTTTACGACGACCGGGTAGCCGAGGTCGACTGCGGCCTTGCGCGCCGCTTCGGGGGTGGTCGCCCGCCGCGCGGGCGCGAATCGAAAGCCCCCCCTTTCCAAAAGCGCCCTCCCCGCGAAGTATCCCCCCTCCTTTGGACCGCCTCGGGCCCGCGCCGCCTCGAGCCGCGGGCGGCCACCAGACAGGGGGCCCGAGAGCACCTCAGCCCGGTGAGCAAGTCGAGCAAGGGAGGTGGCGGCGTCCTCGACGTTCGGATAGACGGGCAGACGGCCGGCGCGGAGCCGCCCGAGCGGGCCGAGCTCTTCATTGGCGCGGGCGGACTCGTCGTTCCCGCGGTGCATGGCGTGCACCACCATTGGCTTTTTCGAGCTCTCGACTAACCCGGCGAGGGCTGAGCCCACCTCACGCTCGGCGTCGTCGACCTCGGAGCTGTAACGTCCGTAGCCTCCGAAGTAGCCCGTCAAGAGGATTGCGTCGACCTCGTCTGAGTCCGACAACTCCGACACGACGCGGGCGAAGGACCAGATATCTTGCTCGCCGGCGCCCGCCAGATCGACAGGGTTGCTGGTGCCGCCCGGCGTTCTCGTGGCGGCGCTCAGGCGGGCAGCGAGGGTTGCTGAGAACGCCGGCGCGGCGAGGCCGCTCGCCTCGACCACGTCGGCGGCGATCGCCCCGTGTCCGCCGCCGTCCGCCACGACGCCAACGCGCCGGCCCCGCGGCAAGTGGCCGAGCATGAGCGCCTGGGCGGCGTCGATCATCTCCTTTGGCGTTCTCACCCGCTCGATGCCTGCTGCCCGGCAGGCCGCCTCGACCGATGCGTCGGCCGAGACGAGCGCTCCGGTATGCGAGCGCGCCGCCCGCACGGCCGCGCCGCTCGCCCCGACGGCGAGGAGGATCACCGGCTTTCCGATCCTCGTGGCATGGGCTGCGGCCTCGACGAAGCTACGGCCGTTCCTGAAGTCCTCGCAGTAGACGGCGATCACCTCGATCGAGGGCGTCGCGGCGAGCTCGGCGACGAAGTCGGCCACCTCGAGGTCGGCCTGATTGCCGACCGAGACGAAGCGTGCGAAGCCGACCCCGGCCTGGCGCGCCTTGATTGCGAGCTCGAGGGCAAGGTTGCCGCTCTGGGAGATGAGCCCGATGCCGCCCGGGGGGAGCGAGTCCGAGGAAAGGTTCAGCTCGGTGGCGGCGTCGGAGAGCCCGAGGCAGTTCGGCCCGAGGAGCACTGCGCCCGCATCTCTTACCTTGCGGGCGGCGGCGGCTTCACGGGCGAGACCCTTGGCGCCGGTCTCGGCGAGGCCGGCGGTGATTCCGACGATGGCCTTGGCGCCGTTGCCCAAGGCTTCGTCGACGGCGACCTCGAACCCGCTGGCGGGGATGCAGAGGACGACAAGCTCGACAGCTTCGGGCAGTGCGCTGACACTCTCGTAGACCTGCCGGCCAAGCACGGTGCCGCCACGGCGGTTGACGAGGTACACGCGGCGGTGGTGCTCTCCTTCGAGCGCCCCCCTTGCGAGCCAGTTGCCCCACTTGCTCGTGTCGTCGGACGCCCCGACGACGGCAACCGAGGCAGGGTCGAAGAGAGCCCTCAGGTCGCGGCGCTCACTCGCTCCACCACCGGTCTCGGGGATCTCCGGTACTGGCACCCCCTCAGAGCGTCAGCACCGCTCGAAGCGCGGCATCCACGACCATACGCGGCAGCGTAATTCACCTCAGCTGAGTCGGTCTGTCCGAAGCGGGCGCCATCGCGACAGCCAGACGCAGAACATCAGCCGAAATTCTGCCGACAAGTGGTCCATGCCCGAGCTCGTGCGGTTCGAGGCCAAAGCGACCGGGAGGCGCTGCGGGCAGGCGATCCGGGCAGTAGCAGCCCAGGGCGCCTCGCCGCGGCCGGGCCTCGCCGCGGCCGGGCCTCGCCGTCGGAGGCGATCTCAACTAACATGACCGTCGTATTACCAAACGGGCTGGTTCCTCTGTGCCTCGCCAAGCCCGATGAGCACCTGGCCGAACCCGCGTGCCAGGTTCGCCCGGAACAAGGAGCAACCAAGATGGATCGCTTAAGCCGTCGAAACTTCCTGAAAGCTGCCGGCATCGGCGCGGCCGCGGCAGTGGGTGGCTCTGCTCTGGCTCCAGGGCTGAGCAGCGCCTCGCTCCTGTCGCCGTCCCGTTCCGAGTTGCCCTCGACGCGCCCTCGTCGCGGGGGAACGCTCTCTGTCGGCTTCATCGGCGGCTCGAGCAGCGACACCCTCAACCCGATGTCGCCCGTCGCCAACGTCGACTACGCGCGGGTCAACAATCTCTTCGATCCGCTGGTCCGGATGACCACCGAAGGGCGTCCGGTGCTCGCGCTGGCAGAGGAGATCGAGCCGAACAAAGATGCGACCACCTGGACGGTGCGCGTACGTAGTGGCGTGACGTTCCACAACGGCAAGGAGCTGACCGCCGAAGACGTCCTCCACACCTTTCAGAGCATCCTGAACCCGAAGAGCCCCGGGGAAGCGGCTTCCTCGCTCAGCCTCTTGAACACCCGTGAGATGCGGCGCCTGGACCGCTACACGGCGAGACTTCCCTTCAAGCAGCCCTATGGCACCTTTCTACAGGTGCTTTCGACTCAGATAGCTCCCTATATCATTCCGGTCGACTTTGACTTAAAGCATCCTGTCGAGACCGGTCCGTTCAAGTACAAGAGCTTCACACCAGGCGTGCAGAGCACCTTCCTCCGCAACGACAATTACTGGAAGTCTGGTCTCCCCTATGCCGACCGCCTCGTGATGACAGACTACGGAGACGAGCTCGCACAGGCGAATGCTCTTGTCTCAGGTGAGGAGAACTTGATCTCCGGCCTCTCGACAGACGTGCTCTCAGAGCTGAAAGATGCCGGAAAGACTCTCCTCATCTCAGACGGCGGCGGGTGGAACCCATTTACCATGCGTGTCGACAGTGCGCCTTTCAACGA
>JBOGHY010000005.1:0-4071 GCA_050742375.1 Acidimicrobiales bacterium
GCGCAGGTGATGCCCGCACCGGCGATCGTGGCCCAGGTCTGGTTGTGCTCGGTCCGGAGGCGTCCGGCACCCAGCGACCCCGCAACCAAGCCGGCCATCCACGCGGCCTCGGCGACCCCGTACCAAATGCCTCCGCGTGGAGCGTCGCCCGAACCAGGAAGACGAGCACCACGTCGACCATGCCGACCAAAAGGAGCACCACACCGAGACCGAGGGTGAGCGGGGCCAACACGCCGTCGGTGCGCAGGATCTCGAAGCCGCCCCGCGCCCGATCCGAGCCACCCTCCGACCCGAGGCCTGTCGGTCTGCGACGGGTGCGGAGCAGTGCCGCTGCCACGGTGATCACAACGAAGGTGGCCGCGTCGACGGCCACAGCTGCCCCGCTGCCGAATTCCCCGGCGAGCAGACCCCCAACGGCCGGTGCGCCCACCATGACAAGGGCGTTGAGGGACTGCTGGGCGGAGACCGCCTGGGTCACATGGTCCTCGCCGACGACGCGGGGGACGAGCGCCGACCAAGTGCTGGCGGCAACCGCCGCGGCCGCGCCGAGGGCGGCCACCAGCACCACCATTGCCACGACGGAATGCACGACCACGAGGGGAACGGTGCACGCAACCTCGACCAGCCCGGCGCAGATGAGGAGATGGCGAGAGTCGTACGAGTCGACCAGACGTCCCACCGGGCGAGACAGCAGCAGCAGCGGGACCAGCCCGGCGGCCAGCAGCAAGGCCACCTCGTAGGGCGCAGCACCTTCGGCCTGCAGACGAAGGGTGAGGGCGACCAGCGCCACCTCGTCGCCGAACGTCGACACCATCCGCCCGGCCAGGGCGATCACCAGGTCTCTTCTGCCGGGGCCAACGTTCAGCACTTGCTGAACAGTATTTGCTGAACAACTCTCGGTCAAGGAGTAACCTTCTGCTCGGTGGCCCAGGGAGCTGAAAAGGCGCGTGCGCCGAGGGATGCTGCGCCGCATCGCCTCGAGGACCCCCGAAGCATTCGTGCCCTGGCTCACCCGGCCCGACTCGCCATCATCAACGCCCTGGCGACGGGCGAGGAACTGACCGCCACGCAGTGTGCGGAGCTGACCGGGCTCAGTCCGAGCGCAACGGCGTACCACCTCAAGTTCCTAGAGCGGCACGGGTTCGCCGAGACCGCACCGCCGCGACCAGACCGCCGCGAGCGACCCTGGCGAGCGACTGGACGCCGGACGCGGGTGGAGCTGGACGACTCGACGCCGGCCGGAGCCTCGGCCGCGGCAGCCGTAGTCGCCGCCTACATCGACTCGACCCGTGCAATAGCTGTCGAGTTCACGGAGGACGGACATGCCGAGCCTCAGGAGTGGCGAAATGGCGCCCTGCAAAACAGCGACCTCTGGCTGACGGTCGAGGAGATTCGACGGATGGCCGAGGAGTTGGAAGCGGTGGTCGAGCGATACCGTGAGCGGGCGCTCCAGGGGGAACGCCCGGCGGGAAGCAGGCGGGTCCGGGTGATGAACGTCGTCACGCCGCACCGACTGGCCCACGCGCCATCGAGGTCACCTGGGGTTTGAGCCCCCCGGCGAAGGCCGAAGGTCCGTCCCTCACGAGCACGCGGGCCGCCCCTCGTCACTTCGGCGGTCCTGCGCGCGTGTCAGGTGCTTAGCCCACCCCGTCGTTGGCCCCAACCTTTCGGTACGTCAGATAGAAGTCGACGGTGAACGTCTCGCCATCTTCGGCTTTCTCCCAGCGCCCTGAGATCGTGTGGCCATCGTCACTGATCGTTCCGACGAAACGCTGCGGAACGCGCTCGCCAGCGCGTTCGAGCGTCCACTCGTGGGAATCGATGTTCATCGAGTAGAAGCGGCAGACTCCTCGCTCGTCGCTGTAGAGCTGGACGAAGGTGCGGTTCGCCGCATCACAGCCCATGATCGACGTGCTGTTTGGAGCACCTGGGGCGTCGGTCATGGTCTGTTGGACCAGGTGCGCTCCGGAGGGATTCGACTGGAAGCTCGCCCGGCCCTCGCCGGGCCACATCTGCCCATCCGGACCTTTCGCCTTCAAGGTCCACTGACCCACGAGGGGTTCCCGCGCCCCGAGCGGCCGCTCTGCGGTTGGTTAGTTACCTCTTTGGAAAGGACCTCGGCGATCTCTGCAAGCGGTAGCCCGAGGTCTCGAAGGACGAGGATCCGATGGAGCCGGTGCAGCTGCTCGGCGGTGTAGAAGCGGTAGCCCGACTGTGGGTTCACGACCGCCGGCGTCAGCAACCCAAGGGTCAGCCACCTGGCCTGCTTCTAGGAGCTTGAGGGCCCGTCGCCTTCCCCGAGAACCGCTTTCGGTTGCGTCCCGCTGCCGGGGTAAATGCCGACTGAGGCGGTTCCTCGCCACACCGCTGCCGGCGTTTACACCGAGAACCGGATGCCACCCCGTTTTCGGCACCGCTCCAGGGGAAGTAAGCAACCCGAGCGAGCGGCGGAGTCAGGGCGGGAAGGGCGAGGCCTGCTGCCGCCGTAGCCTGTCTGATCGAGAGGGACGCAGACAGGGTGTCTGTGCCAGGGGTGGGCGGCGGCGTCTGGTACCACCCAGCCAGGTCCACCACCACATCGACGGTTCCAGAGTTGTTGTAGATCCTGACGGTCCCAGAGCCCGAGAGAGTGGCCACGACCATGTTGGCCTCGGTGTCGCCCTTGGCTGGGTTCAGGTCGGACGAGACGGGTCTGTTTCCGCTCGGCCAGACCTCCAGATAGCTCGGGCGGGACGGATCGACCGCGGTGACATTCAGCACCGCAGCCGTGGCGCCAGGGGGAACAAAGAACTTCCCGGCCACTTTAACGGTGATGCTCGCCCCGGGCCCGAGAGCCTCGCCTTTGTCCGAGGCCCCGTTGCACTGGGCGGCAGGACCAGACAAGCCGGAAGGGTTGCCGGCCCTCGTGTCACATATCCTCACGGGGGCTGCCTCCGGGACAAAGCTGGTGCCAGATCCTCCAGGAGCTGTGTAGTAGCCGGAGATGTCGACGATGACGTTGGCGGCAGCCAGGGAGTAGATGTCGAGCTCCCCGTCGGAGCCGATGTTCACGATGATTCGGTTGGGCACCGTCTGGCCGGTTAGGTAGTTGACGTTGGACGCCGTCGGGCGGGCGGCTCCATCTGGCCAGACGGTCAAATAGCCGGCCGCGGCGGGTCCCACAACGGTCAGGTTGGCCACCACCGCCTCTGCTCCAGCCGGCACCCCAAAGCCCTCCCCGGCGACGGCGAGGCCCAGGGTACCCCCTGCCCTGAGGGCCTTCCCGCTGCACTGGGCAGCGTTACCAGAGAGCCCAGACGGGTTACCTGATCTGGTGTCGCAAATCCTCACGGGGTGAGAAAGCGGCTGATAGAGCCCAGAGCCGGCACCCCCCGAGGCAGTTGGGGCCACGTAGCCCTCGACGTCGACCACCACGCCGGTGCGCTCCAGGGAGTAGATGTCGATCTCGCCATGTCCAAGACCCACCTCGGTCAGGTTGGCCGTGACCTCGCCGGATGTGTAGTTCACATCGGAAGCCCTCGGGCGAGGCTCGCCCGAGGGCCACAGCGTCAGATACCCAGGGCCCGCGGGGTTGACCACCGTCACGTTCATGACCACGGCCTTTGCTCCAGCGGGCACCCCGAAGCCCTCCCCAGCCACCTTTACGGTCAAGGTCCTCTTCGCTCTGATGGTGTGGCCGTTGCACTGGGCGGCCTCTCCCGACAGATGACTGGGGTTGGACGGCCGCGTGTCACAAATGCGGGTGGGAGGGACAGGGCTGTAGGGGATTGGCGTAGGCGAGACGACGGTGATCGTGATCGGCGAGCTGGCCGTCGAGCCGGCGCTGTTGGTCGCGGTTAGCTCGAAGGTGTAGCGACGGGCGCTTTCTGGTGTCCCCGAAAGCACGCCAGTCTTGGTGCCGAGCGTCAGCCCCGGCGGCAGCGTGCCGCTCGACACGCGGTAGGTGGGCGTCGGGTGACCGCGTGCCACGAAGGGGTAGGGCCCGTAGATGGCGCCCACGGTCGCCGAGGTCGGCGGGCTATCGGCGGTGAAGGCGGGGTAGAAAGCTTTGGGGACGGCGTTCGCCTCATT
>JBOGHY010000006.1:0-8351 GCA_050742375.1 Acidimicrobiales bacterium
CCTACGTCGGACGGGAAGACCTCCGCCTCGAGGCGTACCGCCGCCTTGTGGAGATCCGGGAGGTCGGAGGGATAGACGACCTCCGGGCCGAGTGGCTCGACCGTTTCGGCCCCACCCCGAAGGAGGCCGACTCGCTCCTCGCCGTCGGGCGGCTGAGGGCCGAATGCGCCCGCACGGGCGTCGCCGAGGTGACAGGCGCGCTCGTGCGGCCTGGTGGTGGCGGGCCAGGGCGACCCGGCGAGGTCGTGGTCCGCCTCAGCCCCGTCCATCTGGCGGTCTCCGGCGAGGTCCGCCTCCGACGCCGGTTCCCGCGGGCGATCATGAAGAACGAGACGAACCAGCTCGTCGTGCCCCTGCCGGCTGGCGAGGATCTGCCCGAGCGGGTCGCAGGGCTGCTCGCCGAGCTGCTACCGGGCGAGCCCTCGCCGGCCTGACGATTGGTGGCGATGGAGACGGAGGACGGCGGAACTGGTCTCGCGAGAGGCATGACCCCTACGATCGACCGATCGTGACGCGCCGCCCGCGCCGACTGAGCGCCCCTCGCCGCCCGAGCGCGCCGCGCCGCCCGAGCGCGCCGCGCCGCCCGAGGGCGCCGGCGACAACAGTGGCCGCCATGGCGGCCACTGTTGCCCTCCTCTCCGGTCTCGCCGCCGGCTGCAACGCAAATTGGTCCCCCTATGCGGCCAAGATCGGCGGCAGCACGATCACACCCTCGAGCCTCGACGGCGCCCTCAAGTCGGTGGCGGGCGACGCCGGGTACCTCTGCCTGCTGGGGGGCGGCCGCCAGATCCCTGTGAAGGGCTCGGGCGACGGCACCTACGCGGCCACCTTCGCGAGCGGGGTGCTCACCAACCTCGTCCGCTCCCAGATCGTCGAGCAGCTCGTGCGCGCCCGCAACCTCCCGATCCCGAGCTCGACCCAGGGGGTCGCGGCCCAGCAGCTTCAGCAGAGCCTCGCCTCTGAGCTCTCGTCCGAGACCTCCTGTGCCGGGCAGACGGGGCAGGCCGCCGGCGTCTGGCGGGATCTGCGGGGCGCCTACCGCGACGACCTCGTTGACTACCAGGCTGCCGAGGACGCTCTCGCGGCGGCCTCGGCGGGCACGTCGCTGCGGCCGTCGGACCTCGCCCGCTACGCGGCGGCGCACCCGAGCCTCACCTCCCAGTACTGCCTATCTGTCATCGAGGTGCGCTCGCGGGCGGAGGTTTCGCGGCTGCGCTCGGCGATCGCCGGCGGGGAGAGCTTCGCCGCCGCTGCCAAGGCGCACTCGATCGACCCGAGCAGCGCCGCCGCCGGCGGCTCGATCGGCTGCGTCTTGTCGAGCCAGCTCGTGGCGCCGCTCTCGGGGATGGTGACCTCCCTGTCGGTCGGCGCCGTCAGCCGCCCGGTCAAGTACCAGAGCTCCTTTCTCCTCCTTCTCGTGACGTCGCGGCGCACAGAGTCGGGGGCGACGATCGTCGCCCAGCTCTTCACCGGCGCGCAGAGCGCCTTCAACAAGGCGCTCACCGAGGCGATCAGAAAGGCACACGTGCTCGTCTCGCCCGCCTACGGGCATTGGTCGCTCGCAAGCCACACCTTCGGCCAGGTGACGCCGCCGCGAGGCCCGCCGGCGAAGTTCGTGCCGGTCTCCGGCGACTGACCGCCGTGCCGGCCCTGGGACCGCGCGTCGTGGTCGTGGGGCTCGGCCCGGCCGGCCCCGAGCTCCTCACGGCGGCGGCCCGCCAGCAGCTGGCCGGGGCGCTCGTCCCCGTGTGGTTCCGCACCCGCCACCATCCCGCCGCGGCAGCCCTCATCTCAGAGCTGCCAGCGTCTCGCACCTTCGACGACCTCTACGAAAGCCACTCCAGCTTCGACAACGTCTACAACGCGATCTCAAACGTCCTGTTGAGCGAGGCGGCCACGTCGGGAGGCACGGTGACTTACGCCGTGCCGGGCTCGCCGGCAGTCGCCGAGGCATCGGTCCGGGTGCTCCGGGAGGCGGCCGGGTCAACCGGCGTCCGGGTTGAGACGCTGGAGGGGCTTTCGTTCTGTGACCTGGCCTGGGCGAAGCTCGGCGTCGACCCCGTCGCCGCCGGGGTACGACTCGTGGACGCGGCCGACTTCGCCGTGCGGGCCGCAGGCGACGGCGGGCCCCTCCTCGTTGCCCAGTGCTGGAGCCGGCGGATCCTCTCGGAGGTGAAGCTCGCCCTCGACGAGCCTGCGCCGGGACAGCGTGCGGTACTGCTGCACCACCTCGGGCTCGGCGACGAGGAGGTGCTGGAGGTTGAGTGGCCCGAGATCGACCGGGTGCTCGACCCCGACCACCTGACGAGCCTCTACGTGGAGCGCCTCGCCGCGCCGGTGGCCGCCGAGCTGGTCGCCCTCGGCGAGACGGTCTCGGTGCTGCGCCGGCAGTGCCCGTGGGACCGCGCCCAGAGCCACTCGTCGCTCGCCGGACACCTGCTCGAGGAGACCTACGAAGCGCTCGAGGCCCTCGACCGCCTCGGCGAGCAGCCCGCCGAAGCGCCCGCGAACGTCGTCGCCGATGTGATCGAGGAGCTCGGGGACCTGCTCTGCCAGGTCTACTTCCACGCCACCCTCGGGACCGAGGAGGGCCTCTTCAACCTGGCCGACGTGGCGCGGGGCCTGCACGACAAGCTCGTCTCGCGCCACCCCCACGTCTTCGGGGACGCCGTCGCCCGCACCGCGGCCGACGTGCTCGGCAGCTGGGAGCGCCTCAAGCACGCGGAGAAGGCGCGGGCGCACCTGTTCGAGGGGATCCCGGCGGCGCTTCCGGCGCTCGCACGGGCGGCCAAGTTCGAGCGCAAGCTGGCGAGCGTCGGCCTCGGCATGGGCGCCGGCGGATCGGAGGGCGCCGGGACCGCCGGAGACGACGGGGACGCCGGAGGGCGGCTCCTGCGGTTGGCGAGGTCGCTCTCCGCCGCCGGCGTCGACCCCGAGACGGCACTGCGCAGAGCCCTCGACTCTCTTGCCGGCGTGGTCGCCCGCCTCGAGGAGCGAACCGGTGCAGACGGCCTGGTGCTCTCCGACCTGCCCCTCGAGACGCGGCGAAGCTTTGCCCGGGAGCTCGAGCAGCTGTGAGTCGCCGGGTCCCAGTACGACGGCGGCCCGCCAGGACGCCCCTGAGCCCGTAGCTGGGCTACCGAAGCCTCAGTGTTCACTTTGCTAACTTCATTCACACCTTCAACAGGAGCGGCGGTGCAGTGTCCTCGATAAAGACCCTGATCGGACGGGAGGTGCTCGACTCCCGGGGCAACCCGACGGTCGAGGTGGTCTGCCGCCTCGAGTCCGGCCACGAGGCGAGCGCCATCGTGCCCTCCGGCGCCTCGACCGGCAGCCTCGAAGCCGTCGAGGCGCGCGACGGCGGCGACCGCTACGGCGGCAAGGGCGTCGAGGGCGCCGCTCAGAGGGTCGGCGGGGAGATCGCCGGGGCGCTGCGCGGCTTCGACGCCCTTGACCAGCGCGGCGTTGATCACCGTCTCGTCGATCTCGACGGCACGCCCGACAAGTCGCGCCTCGGGGCCAACGCCGTGCTCGGCGTCTCTCTCGCGGTCGCCAAGGCAGCGGCGGCGAGCACCGGGCTTCCCTTGTACCGCTATTTGGGCGGCGCCGGCGCCCACGTGCTCCCCGTGCCGCTCATGAACGTCCTCAACGGCGGGCTCCATGCCGACAACAACGTCGACTTCCAGGAATTCATGATCGCTCCGGTAGGAGCCGCTTCGTACAGGGAGGCTCTCCGGTGGGGCGCGGAGGTGTACCAGTCGCTGAGATCGGTGCTGAAAGAGAAGGGGCTTTCGACTGCGGTCGGAGACGAAGGAGGCTTCGCTCCCGATCTCGGTCGCAACGAGGATGCGCTCACCCTGCTCGTCGAGGCGATCGAGGCAGCCGGGCGCGTCCCCGGCGACGAGATTGCCATCGCCCTCGATCCTGCTGCCACAGAGCTCTTCGCCTCGGGCTCCTACGAGCTCGCTGGCGAGGGGCGCTCGCTCTCGGCCGCCGAGCTGTCGGACTACTTCGTCGACATCGTCCGGCGGTACCCGGTCGTGTCCGTCGAAGACGGCATGGCCGAGGAGGACTGGGACGGCTGGGCCACGATCACGGGCGCTCTCGGGAGCCGGATCCAGCTCGTCGGGGACGACATCTTCGTCACCAACGTCGAGCGTCTCGAGCGGGGCATCGCCTCCGGTGTGGCCAATGCCGTCCTCGTGAAAGTCAACCAGATCGGCACCCTCACCGAGACCTTGCTCACAGTCGAGACAGCCGCACGAGCCGGGTACCGGGCGGTGGTGTCCCACCGGAGCGGCGAGACCGAGGACACGACCATCGCGGACCTCGCCGTGGGGATCAATTGTGGCCAGATCAAGGCAGGCGCCCCCGCTCGTTCCGACCGGGTGGCCAAGTACAACCAGCTGCTGCGCATCGAGGAGCAGCTCGGCGAGGGCGCCGAGTACAGGGGCCTGGCGGCCTTCGCCGGTTTCGGTCCGACCGCTTCCCCCGGCTCCTCGGATGCGCCGGCGAAGGCGTCGTGATCCGCCGGGCCCGACTGGGGCTGTCCGTAGCGGTGCTCCTTGGCGTGGCGCTCGTCGCCTCGCAATTCCCCGTCGGAGAGATCCTGCACACCCGAGCGGCGGCAGCCGCCGCCTCGCACGAGCTGAGCACGCTGCAGCGACAGAACCACAGCCTCTCGGCCGAGATCGCGGCGCTCCACCTCCCCGCCGTCATCGCCCGCCTGGCGCACGGGTCGGACGGCCTCGTCCGGCGCGGCGAGTCCTTCGACGTCGTGCTGCCGAGCCGGTCCGCCCGAGGGTCCGCCGCGCAGGGCACTCTCGGTGCCCACAAGATCCCCCGTGCCGACATCGTCGTGGGCGAGGGCGCCCTCGACCCGGCGCTCGCCTCCGGGTCGGGCCACTCGAACGGCACCGGCGCACAGAGGCCCCAGCCGGGCTTCTTCTCACGGTTCCTGCAGCGCCTCGAATTCTGGAAGGCCGTCCCCTAGGCGGCCGGTCGCAGGCTGCAACTCGGAGGGTGGCTGGAGGGCGGGTCGGTCGGACGCGGCCGGTGCCGGGCCCGGCCCGTGCCGCTCGACCGCGATTAGGGTGCCAGCCGTGAGCATTCTCGGAAACCGTGTGCTGAGGCGCGAGGACCCCAAGTTCCTCACGAGCGGCGGCGTCTACGTGGCCGACCTCGATCTGCCGGGGGCTTCATCTGCCGGCTTCGTCCGTGCCACGGTTGCGCACGCCCGCATCCGGTCGATCGACACCGCCGAGGCACGCAGCTCGCCCGGCGTGCTCGGCGTCTACACCAGCGACGACGTCGCCATCGCACCGATGCCGCCCGGTATGCCCATGCTCAACCAGCAGATGACACGACCGGTGCTCGCCAGCGGCGTCGTTCGCTTCGTCGGCGAGCCGATCGTCATGCTCGTGGGCGAGACGCCGGCCGCCGTCGCCGATGCCGCCGAGAAGGTGGCGGTCGACTACGAGCCGCTCCCGACCGTCGTCGACCCCGAAGAGGCGCTCCGGGACGAGACGCTGCTCTTCGCCGACGCCGGCTCGAACAACTGCTTCGCCCTCCAGTTCGGCCACGACGAGACCCTCTTCGAGGGGTGTGACGTCGTGGTGCACCAAAGGATCGTGAACCAGCGCGTCGCTCCGTGCCCCCTCGAGGTGCGCTCTGCCGCCGCCGTGGTCGGCGACGACGGGCGGATGACCTTCTACTCGTCCACCCAGGCGGCGCACGCGGTGCGCGACGAGCTCGCCCGCGCCCTCGAGGCGGCGCCCGAGGCCATACGTGTGATTGCCCCCGACGTCGGCGGCGGTTTCGGCGCCAAGGCGAGCGTCTATCCCGAGGATCTGCTCGTCGCTTTCGCCGCTCGGGATCTCGGGCGGCCGGTCCGGTGGGTGGAGAGCCGGACCGAGAGCATGCTCGGCCTCGGCCACGGCCGCGGCCAGATCCAACAGGCATCTCTCGGCGGAACGCGCGACGGCAAGCTCCTCGCCTACAGGCTCGACGTCCTGCAGGACGCCGGTGCCTATCCGGCCATTGGGGCGATGCTGCCCTTCATGACCCGGCTGATGCTCACCGGCGTGTACTCGATCCCCCGGGCTGAGTGCTCCAGCAACTCGGTCGTGACCAACACCGTGCCGACGACCGCCTACCGGGGGGCGGGACGACCCGAAGCGACCGCGGCTATCGAGCGGATGATCGACATCTTCGCCTCCGAGGTCGGCCTCGACCCGGCCGAGGTACGGCGCAACAACCTCGTCGGGAGCGACGCCTTCCCCTTCACCACCCCGACCGGGACCGCTTACGACTCGGGCGACTACGCCAAGGATCTCGATCTGGCACTGGAGATGGCCGGATATGCGGAGCTGCGCGCCGAGCAGCGGCGCAAGCGGGCATCCGCCGACGTCCGCCAGCTCGGGATCGGGCTGTCGAGCTACGTGGAGATCACCAACGGCGTGCCCGAGGGCGAGTTCGGGGCGGTCGAGGTCCGCCCGGACGGGAAGGTGGTCGTGCGCACAGGCACCTCGCCGCATGGTCAGGGTCATATGACGGCATGGTCGATGCTCGTCGCCGACAGGCTCGGCGTCGCCCTCGAGGACATCGAGGTGATCCACGGCGACACAGACGTCGTGCCCCGCGGGGTGGGCACCTTCGGTTCGCGTTCTCTCCAGCAGGGTGGCTCGGCTGTGAGCCGCGCCGCCGAGGACGTGGTCGAGCTCGCCAAGGCGATCGCCGCCGACCTCCTCGAGGCCGACCCTGCCGACGTCGTGCTCGACAAGCACGAGGGCAGGTTCCACGTCGCCGGCACCCCGGCGGTCGGAAAGGGCTGGGGCGAGCTGGCCTCCGCCTCGGTCGAGCGCGACGGCAAGGCGCTCATGGCGGAGATCGATCTTCCCAACACGGGACCGAGCTTCCCCTTCGGCACCCATGTCGCCGTCGTCGAGGTGGACACCGAGACCGGCCACGTCGTCCTTTTGCGCCATCTCGCCGTCGACGACGCCGGCCGCCTTGTCAACCCGCTGCTCGCCGAGGGACAGGTGCACGGGGGTATCGCCCAGGGGGCGGCCCAGGCGCTCCTCGAGGAATTCGTCTACGACGCCGAGGGCAATCCGCTGACCTCGAACTTCGCCGACTATGCGGTCATCTCGGCCGCCGAGCTGCCGAGGTTCGAGGCTGCCTTCACGGAGACCCCCACTCCGCTCAACCCGCTCGGTTCGAAGGGCATCGGCGAGTCCGGGACCATCGGGTCGACGCCGGCCGTGCAGAACGCCGTCGTTGACGCACTGTCCCACCTGGGCATACTCCACCTCGACATGCCGGCCACGCCCGAACGGGTCTGGGCGGCGATCACCGCCGCGGGAGGTTGAAGGTGCAGGTCACGATACGACTGAACGGCTCCGAGGTCACGAGGGAGGTCGAGGCGCGCACCCTGCTCGTCGACTTCATCCGCTCCTACGCCGGGCTGACGGGAACCAACGTCGGTTGCGACACGAGCTCGTGCGGGGCCTGCACCGTGCTCCTCGAGGGCACCTCGGCCAAGTCGTGCACGGTGCTCGCCGCCCAGGCCGACGGGCGTTCGGTCACGACCATCGAGGGACTCGCAGGAGCCGGCGGCGAGATGCACCCCGTGCAGCGCGCCTTCCACGAGCACCACGGCCTGCAATGCGGCTTCTGCACTCCAGGGATGGTGATGGCGGTCACGTCCCTCATAGCCGAGCACCCCGAGGGCCTCGACGAGAAGCAGGTCCGCCTTGGCCTCGAGGGGAACCTGTGCCGCTGCACCGGCTACCACAACATCGTGGAGGCGGCCCTCGCCGCCTCCCGAGCCCCGGAGCTGCGCCCATGATCCCCGCCACCTTCGACTACTGGCGCGCCGGATCCCTCGACGAGGCGCTCTCGCTCTTGTCCGAGCACGGAGACGAGGCCAAAGTGCTCGCCGGCGGCCACTCGTTGCTCCCGCTCATGAAGCTCCGCCTCGCGACCCCCTCGGTCCTCGTCGACATCGGTCGGCTCGACGATCTCGCCTACGTGAGGGCCGAGGAGGGGGAGCTTCGGATCGGGGCGCTCACGACCCATCACCAGCTCGCTACCGATCCGCTGGTGAGGGACCACGTGCCCGTGATGTCTCACGTCGCCGGGCAGATCGGCGATCCCCAGGTACGCCACCGGGGCACGATCGGCGGCTCCATAGCCCACGGCGATGCCGCTTCGGACCTGCCGGCGGTCGTGCTGGCGCTCGGGGGGAGGCTGGTGGCGACGAGCGCGAAGGGCGATCGCGAGATCGACTCCGGCGCGTTCCATAGGGGCTTTCTCGAAACGGCACTCGAGCCGGAGGAGGTTCTTACCGA
>JBOGHY010000007.1:0-9701 GCA_050742375.1 Acidimicrobiales bacterium
CACCGGCCAGCGCCGAGGTGAGGGTGCGAGCGCCGCTGGCACGCACCCCGCGCAACGACATGCAGGCGTGCTGGGCCTCCAAGACGACGCCGACACCCTTGGGGCTCAAGGTGGCGGAGATCCAGCCGGCCACCTCGGTGGTGAGGCGCTCTTGGACCTGGAGGCGGTGGGAGAAGTGCGCCACGACCCGGGCGAGCTTGGAGAGCCCGGCGAGGCGGTCTCCGGGCAGGTAGCCGACGTGGGCCACCCCGGCGAAGGGCAGGAGGTGGTGCTCGCAGAGCGAGGAAAAGGGGATGTCACGGGCCACCACCAGCTCGTCGTAGCCCTCGTCGTTTGGAAAGGTCGTCACCTCGAACGGTTCCGGGGTGAGCAGCTCGGCGTAGGCGCGAGCGACGCGTCCCGGGGTGTCGGTCAGGCTCTCGCCCGATCGATCGACGCCTAGGGCGTCGAGCAGATCGGCGACGGCGCGGGCTGCCCGGACGAGGTCAATGGTGTCCCCGCTGCGTTCAGGCGGTTTCATGGCACCATCGGTGAGCAGGGCTGCCCGAGGGCGCGGCCCACGGCCGCCTGCCGGCTCGAGGTGGCCGTTGCCGTTGGCTTTGGAGCCTGCTCCCGTCTCGCCCGGGCGGGCGTCGGGCTCGGAAAGCTGCCAGGGGACGAGGTAGGCGCCGATGCGTCCTGGGCCGCGCCGCCGGGACCGGCGCCCATCGGGGTTTGCCCCGGCGTCGCGGGTGTCCTCAGAGCCGGCGAGGTTGTGTTGGCGATCCGGCGTCGTGCTCATTGTGTTTGCTCCCTTGGTGGGTGTCCTTGGTGCGGGTTAGTTCCTCGGTGCTCCGGTGCGGATCCCTGGGCTGGCGCACTCCTGGACACGACGCTCACGGCACAGTGCGCTGCCCTCTGGCGTCGTTCGAAGTAGGCAGGCCCGGGGTCTGGGCGCTTCAGCCGCGCCGGGCGCCGAGCATGCGGCGGGGAGCGTACTTGGCGGCCAGGCGGCAGAGGGCCAGCGCGGCGATCATGAGGCCGAAGTCCCGGAGGGCGATGTCCCAGAAGACGGAGGTGTGGTCTCCGACGGCGATGCTCTTGATGATCTCGTCGGTGATGATCCCCCCGAGCCATCCCGTCACCACGTAGGGAGCCAGGCGCGGGAGCACGAGGACGCCGAGGCCGGCGACGATCTCGATCACCCCGACGCCGTACATGAACGACTGCGGGCTGACGCTCAGGAAGTGGGGGAACCAGACCGAGAGGTCCTTCGGCCAGAAGGTCATCCAGTTGAAGAACTTGTCCACGCCGAACAGGATCGGCGCCACGACGAAGGTCGCTCACAGGACAAGGTACGCCTGGTAGGCGGGGTCCGACGGCTTGTCCGAGGGGACCCGTGGCACGAGCCGGAAGACGTGGGATCCCTCGGTCCGTGGATGTGCTGCTGAAGTGGCCATCGACTTCTCTTCTCTCTAAGATCTGATAACCTCAACTTTAGAAGCTCAACCATGATTGCGTCAACTCGAGTCTGTTTTAGAATGGGGTGGTGATGGGCGAGAGGAACCGAGTGGTTGCTGTGGCGGCGCTGGCCGAGCCGCTGCGCCGGCGGGTATACGACCACGTCGCCGCCCATGCCGGCGGGGTGAGTCGCGACGGCACGGCGGAGGCGCTCGGGCTCGCCCGCTCGGTCGCCGCCTTCCACCTCGACAAGCTGGCCGAGGCGGGCCTGCTCGCGGTCGACTTCCGTCGCCCGCCGGGACGACGTGGGCCGGGGGCCGGACGGCCGGCGAAGTGGTACCGCCGGGCTGATGGCGAGATCGCGGTCAGCGTGCCCGAGCGCCGCTACGAGCTCGCCGCCGCCCTGCTCGCCCGAGCGGTCGAGCGAGCCGCAAATGAGACGGTGCCGGTAGGAGCGGCGCTGTGTGAGGTGGCACGCGAGCACGGGCGCTCGGCCGGCGCGCCGCTGCGCTCGAAGGGGCGGGCCTCGGGGTCGCTTCTGCGTCGCCTGGTCGAGGTGCTGGCCGAGCAGGGCTACGAGCCCCACGTGGATGGCGATCAGGTCACCCTCGTCAACTGCCCGTTCCACCTGTTGGCCGCCGAGCATCGCGAGCTCGTCTGCACGATGAACCACGAGCTGCTCTGCGGGCTCGCCGAGGAGGCGGGGCTGCCCGCGGGCGCGGCCCGCCTCGATCCGGGACCGGGCCGGTGCTGTGTCACCCTCGTTGCATGAGGGCCGGACATGACCTCGCCAAAGGCGCACCGCCCCACCTGAGGAGGGCGACCCCGCGAGCGCACCGCGCGGGGCGGATCGCTCCCCTAGTTATATCTACTGAGGGCTAGTAAAACTGTCCGGAGGGCTCTGGGGCATGGTGGCGCGGTCGCGCAGCGCCCGTGCAAGGCCGCTCCCCATGAGGCCGAGCACGGAGACCCAGGCGGCAAAGCCGACCCACACCCACACTCGGGCGACCGAGGCCATGAACCCGAGGCCGGGGCTCTGCCCGAGGGTCCACGAGGCGACGGTGTACATGCCGAGGGGGAAGACGACGTTCCAAAGCCGTGGCTCGTAGGTGCGCGGGTAGCGGCGAAGGACGTAGCGCCAGAACCCGAGGAGCACCAGCAACGGGATCCACCAGGTGCCGAAGGCCCACAGAACGACCGAGAGACCGACGACGAAGGGTCGAAGCACCGCCACCAAGACGGCGTGCGGGCCGTTGAGGGTGAGGATGCCTGCTGCGGCCCGCACGCTGATGGCGGTCGCCCCCATGGCGATCCAGTAGGCCGGCCCCATCTCGGCGGGGGTGACCTCGATAAGGAGGAGCCGGAGGAAGATGATCACGATGAGGACGAGGTAGAGCATGACGCCGAGGCCCCACAGGCACACCGCCACCGCCGGGAGATCCGCCCGCAGCCACGCCGCCGGAGCCTGGGCGGCGAGGGCGGCGGCGATGATCGACAGCGACTGGGTGGCGACGACCCACACGAGCCAGGTGCCGTTGATCTCGCCGAGCACCGGGCGGCGTGCCGCGGCGACGATGGACCAGGGCAGGGCGTATGTGAGAACGAGCCACAAAAGGCCGGCCGCCGCACCGAGCCCGAAGGCGACGAGGGGATGGCCGGCCATGGCGAGCCGGGCGGCGAGCACGTCGGTACCGGCGACGACGGTGAAGTAGGCCATGGCGGTGGTTGGATCCGCGGCGCTCTGGCCGACGAAGGCCCGGAACCAGATCAGCCGGGCCGCGTAGGCGAGGACCAGCCCGACGAAGGCGGCTGCCGTCACCCCGAGCACGACCTGTGACAGCAGGCGATAACCGAGAAGGCCGGTGCCGACCGAGACGATCCCGGTAGCCATGACCCAGGCGAAGTAGCCGGGGTCAAGCGTGGCGATGGCCCGGGCGAAGGCGCCGTGAGGAAGCTCCATGGCCCGCGCGCCTGCTACGCCGCTCGGCTCGTCTCCGCCGGACTCGATGGAATCGGGCTCTGGAGGCTGTCCGGTGTCGTGGCGGATCCAGGTCACGGCTCGACCGGGCTCGCGGGGCACACCGCGATCATCCTCAGTAGGGCACGCCGATCTTGCGCCACCGGCGTCCGCTTGTCCCGGGCTCGTTGGGCCGGATGGCGACCCTGCGACGGTAGACGACGAAGGGCCGCCACAGGTACCACACCGGGGCGCTCCAGGCGTGCACGAGGCGGCTGAAGGGCCACACCGCGATGATCGCCCACGCGGCGGTGGCGTGCAGCTGGTAGAGGAACGGGGCGTGGGCGATGGCACGCACGTCGGGGTCGCCGGCGAACAGGCCGCGGAACCAGAGCGCCACGCTCTGGCGGTAGTCGTAGCCGTGACCGAGGAGACCGACGCCGATGGTCTCGGCGATGCCCATGACGATGATGATGGCGAGGAGGATGAGCGCCACCCAGTCGACCGGGCTGGTCGTGGCCCGGACCCGGGCGACGAAGAGGCGCCGAGCGGCGAGGAAACCGACGCCGATGATGATGAGCACGGCCGCAAGCGTGCCGGCCCCGGCCGAGAACCAGCGGTACGCGCTCTCGGGGATGCCGACGTCGGCGGTCCAGCGCTCGGGGATCAAGATGCCGATGACGTGGCCGGCGATGGCGGCGAAGGTGCCGTAGTGGAAGATCGGGCTCCCCCATTTGAGGAGCTTCTTCTCCTGCAGCTGGGTGGAGCGACTGGTCCAGCCGAACTGGTCGTAGCGGTAGCGCCAGATGTGGCCGATGACAAAGGTGGCGAGCGCCAGGTAGGGCAGGATCACCCACCAGAAGGTCTGGAAACCGGTGATCCCTCTCACCGCCGCGTCGGCCCCATGGCGAGTCCCTGGGCGACGACCTCGGGCGGTGCGAACGGTTCGAGGCCGACGCGCTCGGAGGGCGGCCCCTGGGCGCGGTAGCGGCGAAGGGCGTCGCGGTCCGCCTGCGACGGCCTGGGCAGGGCGTCGCCTACGGCGGCGACCACGTCTGCATACGGGCTGTCGGCCTTGTCCAGTGCGAGACGCAGGGCGTCGAGGGCCATTCGGTGCTCGGCGAGCACCGTGCCGCCGGCGGGGTGGGTGGCAGCCAGCTCCAAGAGGGCAGGCAGGAAGTCGGGGAGCTCGCCTGGGACGATGCGAAAGCCGGCCGAGCGGTAGGTGTCGATGAGCGCGGTGAGGGCCATGCCCCGCTCCCGGGTGTCGCCATGGCGGTAGTAGGTGAGATGGAGGCTCGTTCCCCGGCGCAGGTCGAAGGTATCCACGTACGCCGTTGCCGCTGCGGTCGGAGACAGGCGGCCGAGCCATCCCGCTACCGACTCGAGCCGGGAGCGGGCCGACCCCGCCGGCAGCGTGGCGAGGCCGTGAGCCACGGCCTTTAGGTCGTCGCCGAGATCCCCGTCGGGGTAGCTGAGCAGCACCGAGGCGCAGCCGAACACGGTCGCCGCCGCCGGCCGCCTCACGCGGTCCCCCCGGCGCTCGCCGGTCTGGGCGCTCCCGGCAGCCCGAGCGGGCTCGTCGGAACGTGCTCTTCTATCCGCAGGTGCAGGCGGCCTTTTTGGTCTCGTCCGGCGAGCGATGCCTCGTCGGAGTCCCGGCGTTGCAGGTGAAAGCCGGGCACCGCTTCCTCGCGCGGGCCGCCGCCGCCCATGCCCGGGCCGCCCTCGGACTCGAGCGAGCAGCCGGACAGGGAGTGCTGGGCGAGGAGGCGGCCGGCGTCCTCGGCGTGGGCGGGCGGTACCACGTAGCGGTCCTCGTAGCGGGCGATGGCGAGGAGGCGGAACAGGTCTTCGGCGTCGTCGTCGGTGAGCCCGACATCGGCCGGGTGGACCCCAGGGTCGGTGCCGAGCTGGTGGGCACGCATGACGGCGCGGACCATGGCCAGGCGGCGCAGCGCCTCGCGCACGGGTGCCACCTTGCCGGCGGTGAAGAGGTTGGCCAGGTACTCGAGAGGGATGCGCAGCGCGTCGATGGCGGCGAAGACCGTGTCGGGGTTGGCGTCGTCGTAGCCCGCCGCGGCGGTCACGTCGGCCACCGGCGAGAGCGGTGGGACGTACCAGACCATGGGCATGGTGCGGTACTCGGGATGCAGCGGGAGAGCGACCCGGTGGCGTGCGATGAGGGCGTACGCCGGCGAGCGCCGGGCCGCGGCAACCCAGTCGTGGGGGATCCCCTGGGCTTCGGCCGCAGCCGAGACCGCCGGGTCGGCGGGGTCCAAGAACACCTCCAGCTGCGCCTTGTATAGATCTGCTGTGTCGGGGGTGGCGGCGGCGGCGGTCACTTTGTCGGCGTCGTAGAGGACCAGGCCCAGGTAGCGCAGCCGTCCGACACAGGTCTCCGAGCAGACCGTCGGAAGGCCGGCCTCGATGCGGGGGAAGCAGAGGGTGCACTTCTCCGCCTTGCCGGTGCGGTGGTTGAAGTACACCTTCTTGTAGGGGCACCCCGACACGCAGAAGCGCCATCCCCGGCAGCGGTCCTGGTCGACCAGGACGATGCCGTCCTCTTGGCGCTTGTACATCGCCCCCGACGGGCACGATGCCACGCACGAGGGGTTGAGGCAGTGCTCGCAGATGCGCGGCAGGTAGAACATGAACACCGACTCGAAGTCCATCTTCACCTTCTCGGCCATCGCCACGATGTTGGGGTCCTCGAGGGCCCGCTCGGGAGCGCCCGCCAGATCGTCCTCCCAGTTCACCCCCCAGCGCGGGTTCATCTCCCGACCCGTGAGCGCCGAGCGGGCCGAGACCGAGGGCGCCTTGGTGCCGGCGGGAGCGGTGATGAGCCGGGCGTAGTCGTAGGTGAACGGCTCGTGGTAGTCCTCGATGGTGGGCAGGTCGGGGTTGTAGAAGATCGTCGCCAGGCGCTTCAAGCGGCTGCCGGCCTTCAGCTTCAGGCGACCCTTGCGATCAAGGGTCCAGCCGCCGTTCCACTGCTCTTGGTCCTCGTAGCGGGCCGGGTAGCCGAGACCGGGCTTGGTCTCCACGTTGTTGAAGTACACGTACTCGGTGCCCGGCCGATTGGTCCAGGTCTGCTTGCAGGTGACCGAGCAGGTATGGCAGCCGATGCACTTGTCGAGGTTCATGACCATGCACACCTGGGCCATCACTCTCATCGGCTCGCTCCTTGTGCGGCGCTCGACTGCATCAGAACTCGACCTCTTGGGAGCGGCGGCGGATCACCGCGAGCTCGTCGCGCTGGGAGCCGGTCGGCCCGTAGTAGTTGAAGCCGGCCGACAGCTGGGCGTACCCGCCGATCATGTGGGAGGGCTTCATGACCACCCGGGTGAGCGAGTTGTCCGTCCCGCCGTGCAGCCCCGAGGTCTCCGAGACCGGCATCTGCAGGTGCCGGTCGATGGCGTGGTACATGAGCACGGTGCCGGGCGGCACCCGGTGGGTCACCACGGCTCGTGCCACGGTCACCCCGTTGCGGTTGTAGGCCTCGATCCAGTCGTTGTCGGCCACCTTGATACGGGCGGCGTCGAAGTCGTTCACCCAGATGACCGGGCCGCCCCGGAACAGGTTGAGCATGTGGATGTTGTCCTGGTACTCCGAGTGGATCGACCACTTGGAGTGCGGGGTGAGGTACCGGGCCACGAGCTGCGTCTCGCCCACGTCGCCCTGGCGCTGGTCGCCGAACACGCCCGAGATGTCGAGCGGCGGCCGGTACGTGGGGAGCATCTCGCCCAGCTCCGCCATCCAGTCGTGGTCCAGCAAGAAGTGCTGGCGGCCCGTGAGAGTGTGCCAGGGCTTCAGTCGCTCGACGTTGACGGTGAACGGCGCGTACCGGCGCCGCTCGGACTCGGAGCCCGACCACTCCGGGGAGGCGATGACGCTGCGTGGCTGGGTGACGGTGTCGGCGAAGGTGATGCGGTCCCCGGCCCGCTCATGGGCGAGGTCGGCGAGGGCGACGCCGGTGCGCTCCTCGAGGTTCTCGAAGCCGGCCACCGCCAGGCGGCCGTTGGTGGTGCCCGACAGCGCCAGGATGGCCTCGCAGAAAAGGTCGTCGCGATCGATCCGGGGCCGCCCGTCGGCCACCCCGCCCCGCACCTTCCCGTTGCGCGAGGCGAGCCAGTCGACCTCGGCGCCGATTGGGAGCACTACCCCTTTGGTCGTGGCCCCGGCGGTGTCGATGAGGGGACCGAGCGCCCGCCACCGCTCGGCGAGGCGCGGGTAGTCGCGCTCGACCACGACGAGACGCGGCATGGTCTTGCCGGGGACCGGCTCGCACTCGCCCGCCGCCCAGTCGGCCGCCCGGCCGCCGGGCTGGGCGCACTCGTCGGGGCTGTCGTGGGTGAGGGGCACGGCTAAGACGTCGCGGCATACCCCGAGGCGGCCCTCGGCCAGGCGGGAGAACTCGGTGGCGAGGTCGCTGAAGGTGTCGAAGTCGCTGCGAGCCTCCCACGGGGAGGCGATCGCCGGGTTGAAGGAGTGCACGAAGGGGTGCATGTCGGTCGAGGACAGGTCGTGCTTCTCGTACCACGTCGCCGTCGGCAGGACGACATCGGCGTAGATGCCGGTCGAGACCATTCTGAAGTCGATGTCGACGAGGAGATCAAGCTTTCCGACCGGCGCCTCGTCGTGCCAGGTGACCTCGGAGGGGCGCAGCTCGGGCGGGCACTCCTCTGCAGCCACGGCGTTGTCGGCACCCAAGAGGTGGCGGAGGAAGTACTCGTGGCCCTTTCCCGAGGAGCCGAGCAGGTTGGAACGCCACACCGTGAGCACCCGGGGAAAGTTGGCCGGCGCGTCGGGGTCGGTGGCGGCAAAGCGCAACCGGCCGGCCTGCAGCTCCCTCACCACGTAGTCCTCGATGCTGAGGCCGGCTTGGTCGGCCTGGTCGGCCAGCTCGAGCGGGCTGCGGTCGAAGGCGGGGTGGGAGGCGAGCCAGCCCTGGCGCGCCGCGTAGGCGTTCAGGTCGGCCACCGACTTCCCGACGAAGCGGCCCTCGCCGAGGGGGCTCGAGAGCAGGTCGGCCCGCGCCCCCTCGTAGCGCCACTGGTCGGTCGCCAGGTACCAGTAGGGGGTGGCCGGCTGGTGGCGGGTGGGACGGGCCCAGTCGTAGGCGAAGGCCAGGGTGAACCAGCCGGTGAGGGGCCGCACCTTTTCCTGGCCCACGTAGTGGGCCCAGCCGCCGCCGTTCACCCCCTCGCAGCCGCCCAGCATGAGGAGGGAGAGGAAGGTCCGGTAGATCTGGTCGGAGTGATACCAGTGATTGGTGCCTGCCCCCATCGCGATCATGGAGCGGCCACCAGAGGTCTCGGCGTTGCGGGCGAACTCCCGAGCCACCCGGGTGCAGGCGGCGGCGGGCACCGAGGTGACCCGCTCCTGCCATGCAGGGGTGTAGGGGACCGAGGCGTCGTCGTAGCCGCTCGGCCATTCGCCGGGCAGCCCAGGCCGGGGGACACCGTAGTTCGCCATCACGAGGTCGAACACCGTGGTCACGAGTCGCCCGGCGACTCGCAGGGCCGGCACCCCGCGCCGCAGCACCGAGCCGCCGGGGCCGTCGCCGACGTCGAAGCGGGCAAGGTCGACGGCGACCGCCTCGGCGCCCGGCCGGCCGTAGCAGCTGAGCGCCGGGCGAACCCCTTGGAGGTCGAGGTTCCAGCGACCCTTGCCCGCCTCGTCCCAGCGGAACCCGATCGAGCCGTTGGGGACGACTGGAGCTCCGGTCTCCTCGTCGAGCACCACCGTCTTCCACTGCGGCGACTCGTCGGAGCCTGCATCGTCGGCGCCGGCGCGATCTGGGGAGTCAGGAGCCGCGCCGCCGTCGCGGGCGAGGTCGGCGGCGGTCACGAAATGGTCGGGTACATAGCCGTCGCGCCGCTCTCTGAGCGAGACGAGGAACGGCAGGTCGGTGTAGGTGCGGGCGTAGTCGCAGAAACGTGGTACCTGGCGGTCGCGGTAGAACTCGGCGAGCATCACGTGGCCCATCGCCATCGCGAGCGCCCCGTCGGTGCCCGGGTTGGCGGCCAGCCAGTCGTCGGCGAACTTGGTGTGGTCGGAGTAGTCCGGGGAGACGACCACCACCTTCTGGCCCCGGTAGCGCGCCTCGACCATGAAGTGGGCATCGGGGGTGCGGGTGATCGGCAGGTTGGTCCCCCAGATGATCAGATAGCTGGCGTTCCACCAGTCGGCCGACTCGGGCACGTCGGTCTGGTCGCCGAACACCTGGGGAGAGGCCGGCGGCAGGTCTGCGTACCAGTCGTAGAAGGAGAGGATCGTCCCGCCGAGCAGCGAATAGAAG
>JBOGHY010000008.1:0-8220 GCA_050742375.1 Acidimicrobiales bacterium
CGCGGCGATGCAGATGCTGAGAGCGGCGACGGCGTGCTCCGCCCGGTGCACCGGTGCGGCGAGACAGCAGAGGTTCTCGGTTGCTTCCTGCACGGAGACGGCGTACCCCTTCTCGCGTATCTCCTCAAAGACCGTCGCCAGCTCCTTCTTCGAGGTGATCGTGCGTGGCGTCAGCCGGGCGAGCGCGTCGACGCGGTCGAGGAGCGAAGGATCGGCCGCCAGGAGGGCCTTGCCGGCGGCGGTGGCGTGCGCCGGGAGCCGGCGCCCCACCTCGGTGGCGAGGCGGACCGCCCGGGACGAGTCGACGTTCGCTACGAAGACCACGTCGGGCAGGTCGAGGACACCGAGCTGCACGGTCTCGTTGAGCTCGTGGGCGAGAGGGCGTGCAACCTGGGAGAACTCCTCGAACAGGTCGACGGTGCGCACGAACGCCGAGCCCCAGTCGACGAGGCGGGGGCCGAGGCGGTAGCCCCCGCGCCGGTCCCCCCGGGTCACGACGTCGGCCATGGCGAGCGTCGTGAGCACCCTGTGGATCGAGCTGCGCGGCTCGCCCACCGCCTTGGTGAGCTCGTCGAGCGTGGCCGTGCCCCCTCTGGCCACGAGCGCGTCGAGCAGCTTGACGGCGGTGGCGACGGCAGGTGCCGGCGCCCGCCGGGATAGCTCCACGTCGTTCACCCAGTTCCTCCGCTGCTGCCGGCGACCTCATCTCACGGGCGGCGCCACTGCGCAGATGGTATTTCGCCATCGCCATCCTGCGTGCTATCCAGGGACCGTGACGGCATCCCTCGGCGTGTCGGTGACCACCGCGGTCGACGGCGCCGTGCGCCCGACGGTTGTGATCCTTGGCGCCGGGTTCGGCGGATTGCAGGCGTGCGAGGCCCTCATGTCCGAGGACGTCGACGTCCTCCTCGTCGACCGGCACAACTACAACACCTTCCAGCCGCTGCTCTATCAGGTCGCCACGGCCGGTCTCAGTCCCGGTGACATCGCCTACCCGGTGAGGAGCTACGTGCACCGCCGCCCGAAGGCGCGCTTCCACCGAGCCTCGGTCACCGGCGTCGACCTCGCCGGTCGCAAGGTGGTGGTCGAGGACGGCGAGCCCATCGGGTACGACTACCTCGTCATCGCCACTGGAGCGGCGACCAACTTCTTCGGCGTCAAGGGAGCCGCTGAGCACGCCCGGGCGATCTACACCATGGAAGACGCCGTGGCGGTGCGCGACCAGAGCTCGGAGAACCTGGAGCGGGCGGCAGGCGCCCGCCTCCCGCCGAGCCGCCGCCTCCCGCCGACCAGCCGCCTCCCGCCGAGAGCCGACATCTCAGAAGGAGTCCTCACCGTCGTCATCGTCGGCGGAGGCCCGACCGGAGTCGAGATGGCCGGCACGCTCGCCGAGCTTCGCGGCATGCGCCTTCGGACGCTTTATCCCGAGCTCGACCCTGCGGCGGCCCGGGTGGTGCTCGTGGAGCAGCAGGACCGCCTCCTCTCGGCATTCGACCGGCGCCTCGGCGACTACGCCCTCTCTGTGCTCGAGGACAGGGGCGTCGAGGTCCGCTGCGGGTCCGTGGTGCGCGAAGTCACCGCCAAAGAGGTGAGGCTCGGATCGGGCGAGGTGATCCCCTGCGGTCTCGTGGTGTGGGCCGCCGGCGTCGGCTCTACCCCGCTCGCCCGCAGCCTCGGGGCGGCACTCGACGTCCTGGCGGAGACGGCGCAGGCGCCCGGCGCTCCGGGGTCTTCGACACCAAGCCGCAGCATTCCGGGGATGGAGAAGGGCCGTCTCGCCGTCGGGGCGGATCTGCGTCTTCACGGGTGCAGGGAGGTCTTCGCCGTCGGCGACGTGGCCGCTGCACGCTCGGCCGGTTCGCAGGCGTTCCTGCCGCAGCTCGCCCAGCCGGCGATCCAGGAGGGCCGCCACGCCGGCCGTCAGATCGCCCGCCTGATGGCCGGTCGGGAGACGGAAGCCTTCGTCTACAAGGACAAGGGGATCATGGCCACGATCGGGCGGCGCGCCGCCGTCGCCGAGCTGCCGCTTGGCATCCGGCTGCGGGGGACGCCGGCGTGGGTCGCCTGGCTTGGGCTCCACATCGTCTTTCTTCTCGGCGCTCGCAACCGGGTCTCGGTCATCGTCAACTGGGCCTGGCGTTACCTCTTCTGGCGGAGCGCCCCGAAGGTCATCGCCGGCTCCTGACACCCCCACCCCCCGGATCGGCAGCCCCGTCGGTCGGCTTTGCCCCGGTCGCGTGGCGCCTGGCGAGCTCGACGTAGACCGTCGGGTTCAGCCTGACCCACATCTCTGCTGGCGTCCCTTCGAGCAGGCGCTTCACGACCGCGGGCGATCCGGCAGCAAGCACCCCGGGCGGGATGGTCGCCCCCGCCGCCACGAGCGAGTGGGCCGCCACGAGGCTGCGGGCGCCCACCCGTGCGCCGTCGAGCACGGTGCAGCCGTTCGCCACGAGAGCCTCCTCCTCGATCGTGGCGCTGTGGACGACGCAGAGGTGCGCCACGGTCGCCCCCGGCCCGATCTCGGTCGGGGTCTCCAGGTTGGAGTGGAGGACGGAGCCGTCCTGCACGTTGGCGCCGGCGCGCACCACCACCGGACCGAAGTCGGCGCGGAGCACGGCGTTGTACCAGACCGATGCTCCCGCCTCGACGGTCACGTCGCCGATGATCGTCGCCGTCGGGGCGACGAAGGCCCCGGGGTCGATGTTCGGGACACGGCCCTCGAAGCTGAAAAGTGCCATGGGCGGGAGGCTAACGCCCTCGCCCTGGCGGGTCCGGCGAGGACCGCGTGAGCGGAGCGCGCCGGCACAGCCCGGCTACCTCGTGATCTCGTCGATCCGGGCGAGGACCTCGGCGTCGAGGCGCTCTGTCACCTCGAGGCAGGCCATGTTCTCGCGCACCTGCTCGGGCCGGGAAGCTCCCGTGATGACCGTGGAGACGTCCGGGTTGAGCGTGCACCAGGCGAGGCAGAGCTGGGCGAGCGAGCAGCCGATGCCGTCGGCGACCTCCTTTAGGGCTGCAACCTTCTCGTTCCTCCCGGCGTCTGTCAGCCCCTCCGAAAGCCACTCGTATCCCTTGAGCGCACCTCGGCTCGACTCGGGGACGCCGCCGCCCAGGTACTTGCCCGTCAGCTGGCCCGAGGCGAGCGGGCTCCAAGTCGTGAGGCCGATCCCGAAGTCGTCGAGCACCGAGCGGTACTCGTTCTCGACCCTCTTGCGGGCGAGCAGGTTGTACTCGGGCTGCTCGGTCACGGGAGCCCTCAGGTGGTGGCGCTCGGCGATCTCGAAGGCCTCGACGATCGCCTCGGGGGGCCACTCGGAGGTGCCCCAGTAGAGCGCCCTGCCGGACGAGACGATGTCGTGCATCGCCCAGACGGTCTCGGACACCGGTGTGTTCGGGTCGTGGCGGTGGCAGAACAAGAGGTCGACGAAGTCGAGCCCGAACCGTTCGAGCGACCTGTCGATGGCCTGCATGAGGTACTTGCGGTTGAGGGTGTTCGACATGTTGGGCAGGTCCGAGAGCCCCCAGAAGAGCTTGGTCGACACCACGTAGTCATGCCGCGGCCATCCGAGCTCGGCGAGCGCCCGGCCCATGAGGCGCTCGGACTCGCCCCTCGCGTAGCTCTCGGCGTTGTCGAAGAAGTTCACACCCGCCTCGAAGGCGACCGACATGCACTCGAGGGCGAGGTCGCTGCCGAGCTGGGGCCCGAAGGTCACCCAGGATCCGAGCGACAGGACGCTCAGCTGTAGCCCGGACCTGCCGAGCCGCCGGTACTGCATGGTGAAGGCCTCCTCTCGAGGGGCGCCCATCTAGACAAAGTCCGCCGGCCCGTTGCGGCGCCGCCAGGGTAACGGCACGAGTAGATTCGCCGGGCGATGCCCGAGCGCTCAGCCGTCGTCCTCGTCGACGAGGCCGGCACCCGCCTTGGGCTGCTCGACAAGCTCGGTGCCCACAGAGCCCCGGGACGGCTGCACCTCGCCTTCTCGGTGTTCGTGTTCCGCGGCGGCGAGGTGTTGGTACAGCGGAGGGCGGCGTCGAAGTACCACTTCCCCGGCGTCTGGGCCAACGCGTGCTGCAGCCACCCCGAGCCCGGCGAGGACCTTGTCGCCTCGGCGCGCCGCCGGCTCTTCGAGGAGCTCGGGATCGATCTCGAGCTCTTTGACGTCGGCGTCTTCGTCTACCGCGCCGTCGACTCCGCCTCGGGCCTCGTCGAGCACGAGCTCGACCACGTGCTCGTCACCGAGGCCCCGGACGGCCTCGAGCCCCTTCCTGCGCCCGAGGAGGTGGACGAGGTCGCCTGGCGCCCGATCGAGGCGGTGGCCGCCGCCGGTCCCGACGACGGCTACGCACCCTGGTTCTCCCGGGCTATCGAGCTGGCCCTTGCCGGAAGGGGCGTCCGTCTCGACGGCACGGCGCCGACCTGAGCCGGCCCGCTCGGGGTGACTCTCTCAGGCCGGCGGCGTCGAGGCGACGAAGTCGGCGACGATCCGGGCGAGGTCTGCTCCCCGGTCCTCTTGGAGGAAGTGGCCCGCCCCCGCCACGACGGCGTGCGGGCGGTCCCGAGCCCCGGGAACGCGCTCGTGGAAGGCACGCTCGCCCCCCGCCGTGATCGGATCCGAGTCGGAGAAGGCCGTGAGAAAGGGACGCTCGAACCGTTCGAGCACGGTCCAGGCCAGCCGGTTCGCCTCCGAGGCGGGGTCGTCGGGGGTTGTCGGCACGAGAGCTGGGAACGAGCGGGCACCCTGCTTGTAGGACTCCTCGGGGAAGGGCGCCTCGTAGGCGGCGACCACCTCGGGCTCAAGCTTGCTCCGGCAGCCACCGGCGATGATGCGCCCGACGGGCAGCTCGGGCACCTCGCGGGCGAAGCGCTGCCAGGACAGGAAGGCGTCGGGCATCTTCTGGTCGCCGGTGGGCAGTCCCGTGTTGGCCGCCACGACGCGGGCGAAGCGCTCCGGGTGCTCTGCGGCGAGGCGCAGGCCGATCAAGCCTCCCCAGTCCTGGCCGACGAGCGTCACGTCGCGCAGCGAAAGGCCGTCGATGACGAGCGAGCGGGCCCAGGCGACGTGGCGGGCGTAGGAGTAGTCCCCAAAGGCCGCCGGCTTGTCGGACCGGCCGAAGCCGACCAGGTCAGGGGCGATGCAGCGCAGCCCGGCGGAGACGAGCACCGGGATCATGTGCCGGTAGAGGAAGCACCACGACGGCTCCCCGTGCAAGAGGAGCACTACCTCGCCGGCGGGAGGTCCCTCGTCGAGGTAGTGCATCCGCAGGCTGGCGCCGTCCTCGTCTGAGACCTCGAGGTAATGAGGAGCGAAGTCGAACCCTGGCAGGCCCGAGAAAGCCCCGTCCGGCGTGCGCAGGATCTCCACTGGGAGGCAAGTCTATGATGAGACAGTCAACCTGACAATAGGCGGGCGGACAGCACCCAGACGGTCAGCACCCAGACGGACAGCCGATAGCGAGCAGAAGGATCACGATGGGCCGCAAGATCCTCTTCGTCACGACCGACCAGCAGCGCTACGACGCCCTCGGCTGCAATGGCAACACCATCGCCCGCACGCCGGTCATAGACGCCCTCGCCGCCGACGGAATCGTCTACCGGACGGCCTACAACCAGAACACGGTCTGCATGCCGGCCCGCTCCACGATGCTGACGGGCCAGTACGTCCGAACCCACGGAGTGGTCGCCAACGGCATCCCCCTTCCAGAGGACGCCCCCTCGATCGCCCGCCACCTGTCCGAGCGCGCCGGCTACAAGACCGCCCTCGTCGGCAAGGCGCACTTCGACCCTTTGTTCGATCTCGGCGGCCGCTTCAGCGAGACGCGCCGTGCCGATGCCGGCGACACCGGCCCGTGGCGGGGCTTCGACTACTCGATCCAGGCCCTTCACACCGCCGCCGTCGTCGGAACCGACAGGGAGGGGAACAAGAGGGTCCGGCCGCTGTCCCACTACGGGCGCTGGCTGGCGGCGGAGCACCCCGAGCACCTCGAGAGCTTCGCCTCGCTCCTCACCGGGGAGCGCGGGGGTGACACCGGGGCGCCCGAGTCGAAGGACAACCCGATCCCACGGGAGTGGTACCACACCGACTGGGTGGCCGACCTCACCGTTGCCTGGCTCGACTCGCTCGCGCCCGACGACGACTGGTTCTGCTGGATGAGCTTCCCCGATCCGCATCACCCCTGGGACCCGCCCGCCTCGGAGATGTACCGGGTGCCGTGGCGGGACCTCGACCTGCCGCCCGGCCATCCCGGTTCGCGCCGACAGATCGAGGAGATCCTCTCGCACAAGCCGCGTCACTGGCTCGGCTACTTCGACGGCAGCTTCGAGAACCGGGAGGGCGGGGCCATCGACCTCGTCCCCGCTCGGCTCACCCACGACCAGATCCGCGAGGTGAACGCCAGGACCCACGTCATGAACGAGCTCGTCGACGAGGCGCTCGGCAGGGTGCTCAAAAGGATCGCCGAGCGGGGCTGGGCAGGCGACACCGACGTGATCTACACGACGGACCACGGCGAGCTGCAGGGCGACTTCGGGCTCTTGTTCAAGGGGCCCTTCCACACCGACGCCCTCATGCACATCCCGCTCGTCTGGCGCCCCGCCCCCCGCCTGGGGCTCCGCCCGGCCGAGATAGTCGAGCCCGTCGGCCAGCTGGACCTCGCCCCGACGTTCTGTGAGATCGCCGGGGTGCCCGTGCCGGGCTTCGTCGAGGGTGAGCCGCTGCCAACGGCGCCGGGCTCGCCCCGCGAGCAGGTGCTGTGCGAATGGGACAGCCAATTCCCGGGCTTCGGCATGCACATGCGCTCGATCCGCAGGGACCGTTACCTCTGCACGGCCTACGAGCCGAGCACCGTCGGGCGGCCGACGGGCCTCGAGGAGCGTTTCGGCGAGTGGGCGCTCCGGTCCTGCGGCGTCGAGTACGGGGGCGACGAGGGCGAGCTGTACGACGTCGTCGAGGATCCCCTCCAGTGGCGCAACCTGTGGGACGAGCCGGCGTGCAGGTCGCTTCGCGACGACCTCGTGCAGGCCATCAGAGAGGGCCTTCCCGCCGGCCGCGCCGAACCCCTCAAAGTCGAAAGCCCCGCCTGATCCGCCAACCCGCCTCCCGGCCGGCGAGCCCGCCGCCGCACGAGCCCGGCGAAGCCGTCGCGCCACCCGCCGGGCGCCCGCTCAACGCAAGGAGGGGCTCGCCCGCCTGCGCGAGGCCGGCCGCAGGACGGCCGCCATGATCTCGGCGACGAGGCGCCGGGCCCGCCCAGGGCCGCAGCCCTGGACAGAGCGAAGCGTCTCCCAGGTGCTCCAGTCGGTCGCCAGGTCGAGCTCGTCGAGAAGCAGGGACCGCCGCGCTGCTGGCAGGCGGCGCAGCTCGCGCCCGAAGACCTCCGACAGCTGGGCGCGGGCGGCCAGATGGGACTCTTCGATCTGCTCGGCGACGACCTCGTGCGCCGCCGCCAGGCGTACGGCCACGCGCCGCACGGGTGCGGTCTCCTCATAGAGCCCCGAGCGCAGCCGCACGACGGCTGCGATGCGAGCGTCGAGGTCCCGCCCCGACGGCCGCGGCTCCAAAGCGGCCGCGAGCCTCGGTCGTTGGCGGGCGGAGGCGGCGAGGAAGAGCGAGTCGAGGTCGGCGAAGTGCCGAAAGACCGTGCGTTCCGAGACCCTGGCCCTGCGGGCGACCTGGGCCGCGCCGGGAAGAGGCCCTCCTCCCTGCTCGTTCACGATGTCGAGCACGGCGTTCAGCACCAGCTCGCGGTTGCGGGCCGACCTGAGGCGCCGGCCGTCTGTCGTCTCGGGAGCCACCGCCGGCATCGTAGCTGTGGTGCCGAGAACCGAGGTCGCGAAGTCGCCGGTCGTCTGACACGATCGCGGGTGCCTCGGATCCCGGGTCTCGGTGAGTAGGCGTCAGGAGCGCTCCCATCGACGAGGCCGGCCACGACGCCCGTCTCGACTGCGCTCGACGCCGCCGCCTGGCCGACCCGAGCGTCGGCGTCCGAGCCGGGCTACCGTCTCGACATGAGCGGCGCCGGCGAGCTCTCGGGCAAGGTGGCGCTTGTCACCGGGGCGGCATCGGGCATCGGGAGGGCGGCCGCCCGCCGGCTCGGCGCAGCCGGGGCCGAGATCGTCGTGGCCGACGTCGATGCCGCCGGCGCCGGGGTCGCCGCCGAGCTGTCCGGGCGCTTCGTCGAGGTGGACGTCGCCGATCCTTCGGCCTGGGCGGGCGTCGTCGG
>JBOGHY010000009.1:0-7684 GCA_050742375.1 Acidimicrobiales bacterium
CGAGCAGGACGCGGCGGGGCTCGAGGCCGTAGCTCCAGGCGAAGGCACCCTCGTGCGGGGCGTCCCACACGACGAGGTCGGCGCGCATCCCGGGGGCGACGGTCCCCCTGTCGGCCCCGAGCCGAAGCGAGCGGGCGCTGCCCGAGGTGGCGGCGACGAGCGCCGCGGCGACCGGCATTCCGAGCTCGGCCACGGCAAGGGCGATGACGAGCGGCATCGAGGTGGTGCCGCAGGTGCCTGGATTGTGGTCGCTCCCGAGGGCGACGGGGACCCCCGCGCGGCCAAGCTCGTCGAGCGGGGGCGGGACCCCCATCGAGAGCGCCGTCACCGGGCAGAGCGTGGCGACGACTCCCGCCGCCGCCAGCGCCTCGGCCTCCTCGCGACCGATGCGCAGCAGATGGTCGGCCGAAGCGCACGAGAGCTCTGCGGCGAGGCGCGCCCCGCCCGTGAGGGCGAGCTCGTCGGCATGGATCCGCCCGATCAAGCCGGCCGCCGTGCCGGCCATGAGCAGGCGCCGGGACTGGGCGACGCTGAAGTAGCCCTCGTCGCAGAAGACGTCGATGTGACGGGCGCCGGCGCCACGGGCGGCCCGGCACCAAGAGCAGACGGCTTCTAGGTAGCCGTCGGGATCAGAGATGTGCTCGGGCGGGACCGCATGGGCGGCGAGGAAGGTCACCTCGATCGACGGCAGGCCGGCTTCGCTGCCGAGGCGGGCGAGCATCTCGACGTCGGCGAGCTCACCTTTCCTCTCGAGGTGGTAGCCCGACTTCGCCTCGAGCGTGGTGGTCCCGGCGCCGAGCATCGTCAATAGGCGCACCCTGAGCCCGGCCTCGAGGTCTCCGGCGGGCGTCGCCCTGGTCGAGGAGACGCTCGAGGCGATACCTCCTCCTTCGGCGGCGAGCTCGGCGTAGGTGGCGCCGGCCGAGCGCCGGGCGATCTCGGCGAAGCGGTCGCCCCCGTAGACAGGGTGGGTATGGGCGTCGACGAGGCCGGCGGTGACGAGGGCATCCTCGGCGTCGATCTCCTCTGCGTCGCCGACGAGCCCCGGTGGCAGATCTGTCTCGGTGCCGGCGTAGGTTATGCGGCCGTGCCTTGCCGCCACGGCGGCATCTTCGATCACGCCGGCCGGTCCTGAGGTGAACAGACGCCCGATGTGACGGAGGAGGAGCCATTCGCCCGAGCCCACTATGGCGCCCCGTCCAAAAGCGAGGTGATCGACGCCGAGAGGCGCTCGGCGACGGCGTCAGGCGGCCCGAGAGCTACGTGCTCGCCTCCCTCGACTACGAGCCTGCCGCCCACGACGACAGTCGAGACGTCGGCGGCCGAGGCGCCGTACAGCACCCGGGCGGCCAGCTCCTCGGGCGACAGGCTCGAGGGGTCTGCCCCTGCGAGGCGGGGTGACGACGTCGAGATCTCGACGAGGTCGCAGAGCCCCCCGGGCGAGAGGCCCGACGCCGGGAGCAGGAGCGACCTCGCCCCTCCGGCTGAGCCCGCGTCGAGCAGGTCGAGGGGGCCGATGAGCCCCCGGGCCTCACGCACAAGTCGCTGGTTCGTCTCGACGGAGCGGCTCTCTTCGAAGGGGTCGACGACGGCGTGACTGTCGCTTCCGATCGACAGACTTGAGCCGGCCTCCAACAGCTCGGCGAAGGGGCCGACGCCGTCGCCGAGCTCCCGCTCGGTGGTCGGGCAGGCGCAGATGGTCGCGCCCGACAGGCCGAGACGACTGACGTCGCCTGCGCTCAGGTGGGTGGCGTGGATCGCCGTCGTCCGCTTCGACAGCGCACCGACCGAGGCGAGCAGGTCGGTGGGCGTGAGGCCGGTCGCCCCGAGGCAGACCTCGTTCTCGGCCCTCTGCTCGGACAGATGCACGTGCAGGGGAAGCACTCTCGAGCTTGCGAGCGCCACGACGCTGCGCATGGCCGCCGGTGGTACCGCCCGCACGCTGTGGATGGCGGCTCCGAGGCGGGGGAGCCCGACAGAGCCCGGCTCGTCGGCGTCGGGATCGGCGTCGTAAAAGCGCCCCGATTCGCACAGGCGGGTCACGCGGGCCGCCCAGGCCTCGCCCGAGCCGTCCCCGAAGCGCAGCTGGGCACCGCCGAGCGGGGTGCCGCCGGGGCCCGCCTGCAGGTAGCAGGCGTCGATCAGGCAGACGCGGATGCCGGTCGCATCTGCGGCGTCGAGGAGGGCCAGTCCCATCTCGTTCGGGTCGCCATAGGGTTTGCCGCCCGGCTGGTGGTGAAGGTAGTGGAACTCGCCGACGGCGGTATAGCCGGCGAGCAGCATCTCGGCGTAGACGGCCGTGGCGAGCTCCCGGTAGGAGTCGGGGTCGAGGCGGGCGGCAATGCCGTACATGAGGTCGCGCCATGTCCAGAAGTTCCCGCGGGCGCCTTCGCCGGCCCCGCGCAGCACTCTGTGGAAGGCGTGCGAGTGGCCGTTCACGAAGCCCGGGAGGACGAGGCCGGAGAGGCGCCGCGCTCCCCGGTGCGCCGCTGCCGTGGTGACGGCGGCGAGGGTGCCGTCGCCGGCCGCCTTAAGGACGACGCCGGCCCGGGCACCGGTTCCGCCTCCGAGCCATGCCAGCCCGGCGGCGTAGCTCGCCCCCTCGCCGCCCGGCGGCTCAGCTCCCGGTTCCGTCGCCGATCCCCTCGGAGGGGAGCCACAGCCCTCGCTCGCCGGCGACCGTGCGGGCGGTCTCGTAGCCGGCGTCGGCATGTCGCATGACCCCGCTGCCCGGGTCGTTCGTGAGCACCCGCTCGAGCTTTTGCGCCGCCAGCTCGCTCCCGTCGGCGACGGCGACGACGCCTGCGTGGATCGAGCGACCGATCCCGACGCCCCCGCCGTGGTGCACGCTCACCCAGCTCGCGCCGCTGGCGGTGTTCAAAAGGGCGTTCAAGATGGGCCAGTCGGCGATGGCGTCGCTGCCGTCGGCCATCGCCTCGGTCTCCCGGTAGGGGGAGGCGACCGAGCCGGAGTCGAGGTGGTCGCGCCCGATCACGATCGGCGCGCTCACCTTTCCCGCCGCGACGAGGTCGTTGAAGGCCAAGCCGGCACGGTGCCGTTCGCCGTAGCCGAGCCAGCAGATGCGAGCAGGCAGTCCCTGGTAGGAGACCTTGTCCTCGGCCATGCGCAGCCACCTGACGAGCTCTTCGGCCTCGGGGAAGGTGGCGATGACCGCCTTGTCGGTCGCCCCGATGTCGGCCGGGTCGCCCGACAGTGCCGCCCAGCGGAAGGGGCCCTTTCCCTCGCAGAAGAGCGGGCGGATGTAGGCGGGCACGAAGCCGGGGTAGTCGAAGGCGCGCCCGAAGCCCTCGGCCCGGGCCTCGGCCCGAATGCCGTTCCCGTAATCGAAGACCTCGGCGCCCTGGTCCAAGAAGGCGACCATTCCCTCGACGTGGGCCGCCGTGGAGGCCCTGGCGCGCCGCAGGTACTCGGGCAGGTCCGCTCGGCGCAGCTCGGCGGCCTCCTCTATATCGAGTCCCGCCGGGACGTAGGAGGCGAGGTCGTGAGCCGAGGTCTGGTCGGTGACGACGTCGGCTGGAAAGCCCGACCGAGCGAGGTCCGGGACCACCTCGGCGGCATTGCCGATAAGGGCGACCGACAGGGCGCGGGCGTCGGAGGCGGCGGCCGTGACGAGCCCGACCGCCTCGGGCGTCGACTCGGTGACGACGTCGACGTAGCCGGTGTCGAGGCGCCGCTTCGCCCGGGAGGGGTCGACCTCGACGCAGAGCGCCACGCCGCCATTCATCGTGACGGCGAGCGGCTGGGCGCCGCCCATACCGCCGAGCCCGGCCGTCAGCACGATCCGGCCGGCGAGCGAGCCTCCGAAGCGAGCCGCCGCGATCGCGCCGAAGGTCTCGTAGGTGCCCTGGAGGATGCCCTGGGTGCCGATGTAGATCCACGATCCGGCCGTCATCTGGCCGTACATGGTGAGGCCCTCGGACTCGAGGCGGCGGAATTCATCCGGGGTCGCCCAGTCCGGGACCAGGTTGGAATTGGCGATGAGCACCCTCGGCGCCCAGGCGTGGGTGGCGAAGACACCGACTGGCTTGCCCGACTGGACGAGGAGCGTCTCGTCGTCGCCGAGCACCCGAAGAGTCGCGACGATGTCGTCGAAAGCCTTCCACGAGCGGGCGGCGCGCCCCGAGCCTCCGTAGACGACGAGATCGTCGGGACGCTCGGCCACCTCGGAGTCGAGGTTGTTCATGAGCATCCGAAGTGCCGCCTCCTGGGCCCAGCCGCGACAGCTCATCTCGGCGCCACGGGGTGCTCGCACGGGGCGGGCGCCTTCGGACCAGGGGGCGCGGCCGGTGGTCACCTGCGACAGCCGATCTCAAGGGCGGGCGGCGAGGTCATTCGAGCGGTCCGATCTCGGCCTCGACCGCGTCTGTGAGGCGGCTCGAGCGCACGAGCTCGATGGCGGCGTCGACGTCCACCTTCAGCTCGCGGTCGCCTTCGAGGGGCGGGACCTGGCGGCGGAGGGCGGCTATTGCTGCGAGGGAGCCCGGAGCAGGCATAAGGGGCGAGCGGAGCTCGCAGGCCTGGACGGCCGCCAGTATCTCGAGGGCGACGACGGCCTCGGCGTTGGCTGCGCAGTCGCGGGCGTGGCGGGCAGCGGTCATTCCCATCGAGACGTGGTCCTCCTGGCCGGCCGACGACGGGATCGAGTCCACGGCCGCCGGGTGGGCGAGGCCCTTCGACTCCGAGACGAGCGAGGCGGCCGTGTACTGGCAGACCATGAACCCCGAGTTGACGCCGGCCTCGCCGACGAGGAAGGGCGGCAGGCCGTTCGAGGTTCGCGCGTCCAAGAGACGATACAGCCGCCTCTCACTGATGGAGGCGAGGCTCACGCACGCAGCCGCCAGCGAGTCCATCTGGTGCGCCACCGGCTGGCCGTGAAAATTGCCGCAGGAGAGGATCTCGCCGTCCTCGGAAAGCACGATCGGGTTGTCGGAGACCGAGGCGATCTCGATCTCGAGGGTACGGACGGCGTTTGCGAGCACGTCGCGGAACGCCCCGTGCACCTGGGGGGCGCAGCGGATCGAGTAAGCGTCCTGGACGATGTGGTCGCCCTCTCGATGCGAGGCGAGGATCTCACTTCCCCGAAGGAGCTTGATGAGGTTGCGGGCGGAGGCCAGCTGGCCCGGGTGGGGGCGCAGACCGACGACGCGAGGGTCGAAGGCGCGGTCGGTGCCGAGGATCGCCTCGATCGTGAGGGCGGCGGCGACGTCGGCGGCCTTGGCGAGACGCCGCCCCCGGGCTGCGGCGAGGGCACCGATGGCCGTCATGCCCTGGGTGCCGTTGATGAGGGCGAGGCCCTCTTTCGCCTCGAGGGTGATTGGCTGAAGGCCGGCTCTCGCAAGCGCCTCGGCGGCAGGCACATGCCCGCCGCCGGCGTTGACCGTTCCCTCACCGAGCGCCCCGAGGGCCAGGTGGGCGAGGGGGGCGAGGTCACCCGAGGCGCCAAGGGAGCCCTGCTCGGGCACGACCGGCCAGATGTCGTGCTCGAGCAGCTCGACGAAGCGCTGGGCGACGGCGGGGCGCACCCCCGAGCAGCCGAGGGCGAGCACATGAGCACGCAGGACCAGCATCGCCCTCACCTCGGACCGCGAGAGCTCCGGGCCGACGGCGACGGCGTGGCTACGGACCAGCCCGTGCTGCAGGGCGCTCGCATGCTCGGCGCTGAGGCGCACATCGGCGAGGCTCCCGAAGCCGGTCGTGACGCCGTAGACGACGGCGCCCGAATCGAGCGCCTCCTCGACGACCCGGCGGGATGCCTCCATGCGGCCGATCGCCTCGGCGCCGAGGAGGGCCGTGGCCCCACCGGATGCCACGGCGACGACGTCGTCGATCAAAAGGGGCTCACCGAGCTCGATCACCCTTCGGTCGGTCGGGGCGGGTGCAGCCATGGCTCAGGCGGTCCTCGTCGCTCGGATCGAGTACATGAAGGGAAGCTCGACCATGCTCGCGGGCAGTCTGTAGTCACGCGGGCCATGGCCTTCCATGAAGGAAAAGCGCTGGTAGGTGCAGTCGCGATGCTCATGGAGGAAGTCGAGGCGCAGCCCGGAGCCGATCACCGCCGAGACGACGTCTGAGAGCGGGTGGGCCCACTCGACGGTTCGGGTGTTCTCGAGGATCGCCTTTGGATCGGTGTAAGTGCCCTGGCTGTCGTCAAGGAGCGGGCCGGCATTGAAGTAGGAGTACTGCAATTCGAAGGAGTCTTCGGCCATCATCCACACGAAGGGGTGGTACTCGCTCAGGTAGAGGAAGCCGCCGGGCTCGAGGAGCGCCGCCACGACTTCGGCCCAGGCCGGGAGATCGGGCAGCCAGTTGAGGGCGCCCTTTCCGGTGTAGACGACCTCGTAGGTCTCCCCGAGGGCGGAGACGGCGCCGTAGAGCTCGGACTCCACAAAGCGTGCCCTGATCCCGAGGCAGTCGGCGAGGCGGCGCGCCTCGGCGATCGCCGGGGCGGAGAAGTCGAGCCCGGTGACCGCCGCCCCCCGGCGGGCGAGCGAGAGAGAATCGAGGCCGAAGTGGCACTGCAGATGGACGAGACGCCGGCCCTTCACCTCGCCGAGCTCGTCGGCCTCGAAGCCGTGCAGATGATCGGCGCCCGCAAGGAACTCCTCGACGTCATAGAACGAGCTCGTCTTGTGGACCCGCACCCGCTCGTCCCAGTTCGCCTGGTTGAGCGTGATGTAGTCGGGCGACCGGTTCAGGGGCGAGGGGCTTTCGAAGGGGCCGGCCACGGCGGGAGCATATGGGCTAGGTGACGGATCGGTGTCAGTTCGGCCGCCACCCTTGACGCTCGGCGGTTCGGGGTGGACGATGGGACGACCGGGTCCGCGTGGCCCCGGTGAAGGGAACGGAAGGAGTCGACGTGAACGCGTTGGACCGTTCCGGGGAGTCTGACCCACCGGGCTGAGGACACCTCGGCCGTTGCCGAGGTGATCTCGAGACCGTCGATGCCGTTGCCTGCGGACTGTCCGGAGCGACGCAGCGTCGCTCAAACCCCTGCGGAGTATGCCCGCCGCCTGGCTGGTATGAGACGGTCTCCCTGAGGCTGGCGAGAGTCGCGGCGCACTCCCTCGCCGTGTAACCCGCCCGCCTGCAAGCCCCGGCTCGGCCCGCGTCGTGGCGCTCGAGCCGGGTCAGACGACGCTTCGATGGGCCGGCCATCGTGCCGGCCCATCGGCGCGTCCCGTTTCGGCCGGCTCGGTCCAGGGCGCTGACACATCCCTCCCGTACCATCGGGGATGATGCCTGGATCGGTCGAGTGGGTGCCCGGCGGGGCCGAGGCAGATGGCCGGCTCGTCGCCCTGGTCGCCGAGCTGCAAGGCGAGGATCCTCTTGCCCCGGTCTGGGTCGCCGTTCGCGCTCCGGCGGTTGCACTGCACCTGCGGCGCTTCTTCGGGCAGCGCAATCGGGGCTTCGGCGGGGTGCGCTTTGCACCCTTGAGCCGCCTTGTCGAGACGATCGGAGCCTCCTCAGAGCTGCTCGAGGGGCGCGTGCCCCTCACGGAGGCCGCCCTGCGGGCCGCCTGCCGGGTGGAGCTTGCCGCTCTGTCGGCGCGCCCGACGAGCAGGGCGCCCGGCCGGCGCTCGTCCCTCGCAGGTGTCGCCGATCACGCCGCCACCGAGGCGGCGCTGGCCCAGAGCTACCGGATGCTGGCAGATCTCGAGCCCGG
>JBOGHY010000010.1:0-5200 GCA_050742375.1 Acidimicrobiales bacterium
GGTGCTCGGCGCCATCCGGGCCCGCATGATCGGGGACTCGGGGCCGTACGCCTCGGTCGGCATGAAGGTCCTCGAGCGGGCGGCCGGGCACGCCTGCGGGCCGTACCGCTGCCCGGCCGTCGACGTCGAGGCGATCGCCGTCCGCACGAACAACCCCGTCTGCGGCGCCTTCCGCGGCTTCGGGGCGAACCAGGCGCAATTCGCCATGGAGGGCGTCATGGACCGCCTCGCCGACAAGGCGGGACTCTCGGGCCTCGAGATCCGCCGGCGCAACGCCGTCGGCCCGGGCGACGTGTGGGGCCCCGGCCAGATCATGGACGAGGGCTCCTCGGGCGCCGCCGCCTGCCTCGAGGCCCTCGAGGGGCGCTATGTTGCCGCCCGCGCCGCCGGCAAGGCGGTCGGCCTCGGCTTCGGTCTCAAGAACTCCGGTCTCGGCAACGGCTTCAAGGAGGTCGCGAAGGCGACGGTGAGGTTCCTCGACGACGGCGTCGTCGAGGTGCGCCACTGCTGGACCGAGATGGGCCAGGGGGTCCACACCGTGGTCGCCCAGGTGGCCGTCACCGAGCTCGGCGTCGATCCCGCCAAGGTGCGCGTCGTCGTCGACACGACCCGTGAGCTCGGGGCCGGCCAGACGACCGGCTCGCGCGGCACGCTCATGGGGGCGGGATCGGTCCGGGACGCCTGCCAGAAGGCGCTCGCCGACGGGTGCCGGGCCGGCGTCGAGTACACGGGCGAGATGAGGGTCGACTGGACCAACTCGATCTCCGAGGGTCTCGAGCACCCCGTCATCCACTCCGCCTTCGGCTACGCCGCCCAGCTCGTCGTGGCCGACCGGGAGACCGGGCGGATCGAGAAGGTGACGGCGGCCCACGACGTCGGTCGCGCTGTCAATCCCCTTTTATGCGAGGGCCAGATCGAGGGGTCGGTGCACATGGGCCTCGGCTATGCCCTCTCGGAGGAATTCCCCGCCGACGAGAGCGGCCGGCCGACGAAGATGACTCTCCGGAGCCTCGGCATCATCCGCCCGAAGGACGTGCCCGAGATCGAGACCATCCTCGTCGAGCACCCCCAACCGAGAGCCCCCTACGGCATCAAGGGCGTCGGGGAGATCGGCCTCGTCCCGACGGCGGGCGCGGTCGCGGCGGCGCTGCACGACCTCGACGGCACCTGGCGGAACGTGCTCCCCATGCGGATCGGCACCGCCGGGGCTGCCGGCGACGGCGGTGAGTGAGGGGCGTCTCGCCGAGCCTGCGGCCGCCGCCGTGACCGCCGTGACCCCCGGGCTCGTCTGCGGGCACCACCACCTCTACTCGGCGCTCGCGCGGGGGATGCCGGCGCCGCCCCGGGTCCCGAGGAGCTTTCCCGAGATCCTGGAGCTCGTCTGGTGGCGCCTCGACCGGGCCCTCGACCTCGAGATGATCAGGTGGTCGGCCATGCTCGGCGCCCTCGAGGCGCTCGAGGGCGGGACGACGGCGATCGTCGACCACCATTCCTCGCCCGAGGCGATCGACGGCTCGCTCAGCGTCGTCGCCGAGGCCTGCGCCGAGGTTGGCGTGCGGGTCTCGTGCTGCTACGAGGTGAGCGACCGCAACGGTCCCGCAGGTGCCAAGGCTGGTCTGGCGGAGAACGAGCGGTTCCTGCGGGAGGGTGGCCGCGGCTTCGTCGGGGCACACGCCTGCTTCACGCTCTCAGAGGCCACCCTCGAGGCCGTGTGCGAGCTCGCCGGCGCTCTCGGTGCCGGCGTGCATATCCATGTGGCCGAGGACGCCGTCGACTCCGCCGCCGGCGCCCGTCTCGAGGCCCTGAGCAAGGAGTCGTGGCTCCTCGCCCATTGCGTGCACCTCGACCGGGCGCTCAGGGGGACGGTGGCGCACAACGCCCGCTCCAACATGAACAACGGGGTCGGCTATGCGGTCCCCTCGCGTTACGGCAACCCAGTCGTGCTCGGCACCGACGGGATCGGCGGCGACATGGTGGAGGAGTACCGGGTCGCTTTCGCTCGGCTGCGAGAGGCCGACGTGACCTCGAGCCCCGAGCTTGTCTGGGGGTGGCTGACCGCTGGTGCGTCGCTCTTTCCCGAGGCGGCCGATGACAAGGTGACGTGGTCGTACTCCCAGATGGAGCCGTGGCACACCGCTTACACCCCCGGCGTGAGGCCCGAGACGATCGTCGCCGGGGGCGAGATCGTGGTCTCGGGCGGTCGTCCCACCCGGGTCGACCCGGTCGAGATCCGTGCGAGGGCGGCCGAGCAGGCAGCGCGCCTGTTCGCCCGGCTGTAGGCAGGCGACGCCTTGGCTCCGCCTTCTAAGGCCGACGTCGCGGCGCTCTTGCGCCAGCGGCGCGCCGAGCTGTGGGCCGAGGTGAGCTCCCTCGCAGAGCCGATCCGGGCACCGGGCGTCCAGGTGCAATTCGGCAAGCGAGCCGGCGACCACACGAGCGATGCCGTCATGCAGGCCGACCGCGCCGTGACCGCGGGCCAGCTGGCGCATCTCACGGCCGAGATCGACCGGGCGCTTTCCAAGCTCGCCGAGGGCACCTACGGCTCGTGCGACGCCTGCGGGGCCGATATCGACCCCGATCGCCTCGAGGCGCTGCCGTGGGCGGTCCTGTGCGTGGCCTGCAAGTCGGCCGAGCGCTGAGCCGGGCTCCTCAGTACGCTCTCCGGCGGTGACGCTCGAGCTCGAATTCACTGTCGAGCCCTTCGAGCCGGGCGCCCCCGGCCAGCACGTGAAAGCGGCGCAGGCCGTAGCGGCCGAGGCCGGCGGCGAGCTCGCCGTGGGGCCCTTCGGCACGTCGCTTCGGGGCGAGGACGAGCAGGTGATAGATGCCGTCGGCAGCGTCGTCCGGGCGGCGATCGGCGCCGGGGCGACGCGGGTCACCCTCCAGGTGAGAAGAGACGGGGGCGGCGCTTGACCGCTCAGGCTGTCCGCGAGCCGGACCGCTCCGGCGACGAGGTGGAGCGCGAGGTGCTGGAGGCGATGGCGCCGGTGGTGGCCGCCCTCGGGGGGGAGATCGTCGGGGCGGGCGATTCCGAGCCGCTCGACGTCCCTTTCCTCTGGAGGGGCGACGTCGTCGGCTACGTGCGGCCGGCCGGCCTGCGCGACGCCTTCGAACGCCTCATCGAGCGGGTGGCCGCCGAGCTCGGGGCACCGCTGTCGGAGCTCTCCAGGGAGTCCAAGCAGCGCGCCGTCCAGCTCCTCGAGGAGCATGGTGCCTTCACCTTCCGAAGGTCGGTGGAGGACGCCGCCGAGGCGCTGCAGGTGAGCCGCTTCACGGTCTACAACTACCTGAGCCGCATCTCCGGCGAGAAAGCTGCGCCCGGCAAAGAGGGCCGCTCTCGGCGTCCGAGCTCCGAGACTGATTGACAGGGATCGATCTAAGCGGCATACTTAGCATTGACAGTCATCGATGTATGGAGGTGCCACAGTGTCACGTGTCCAGCTCGCCGTGAACGTCGCCGATCTCGACTCGGCGGTCAGCTTCTACTCGGAGCTCTTCTCCACGGAACCGGCGAAGGTCCGCCCCGGCTACGCAAATTTCGCCGTCGACGATCCGCCGCTCAAGCTGGTGCTCATCGAGTCGACCGCTGCTGTCTCCGGATCGCTCAACCACCTCGGGGTGGAGGTGGCCACCTCGGGGGAGGTGAGCGCTGCGGGCGAGAGGCTGTCCCGGGCGGGCCTCGGCGTCGCCGTAGAGGAGGCGGTCTCGTGCTGCTACGCGCGACAGGACAAGGTCTGGGTCTCGGGCAGGGGAGGCGAGCGCTGGGAGATCTACACGGTGCTCGGCGACGCCGATACTGGGCTCGATTGCTGCGCCCCGCCGGAGGGCACCTCCGTCTGAGCCCTCCTGAGGGGCCATGGCAGCTAGGTCCTGCCCGGCCCAGCCGACCCGCTGAGCCAGCCTGCATGGATCGTCGTGCAACTTGCAGACCTGGGCCAAGGGGCAGATAATCCGACAGTTCCCCACGCCGGAGGGCCGGGAGGAGATGCCATGACGGCAGCAGAGATGGTGACAGGGGCACCCTTTGAGCCCCCTGGACCCGGGAGCTGGCAGCTAGACGCCGTGCACTTCCCCCGCGCCGCGACGCGCTACTGGCAAGAGACTCATCCGGAGCCCTTCACGCGCGGCACGCACGACTTTGCCGTCTTCTACGGCATGCTCATCGACGGGCTCGAGGGCGCCTACGTGAACGGCTTTTGCTACAACCTCATGCGGCCGGCGCCGGAGCGGGAGGCTCCCGCCCGTTTCTCCCGCGCCGAGGAGGTCTTCGCCAAAAAGCTCTGGCGCGAGCAACTGGCCGACTGGGACGAGCACCGAAAGCCCTCGTCGATCGCGGAGCATCGCGCCATCCAGGCGGTCGACCCCGACGGGCTCTCCGACGACGACCTGATCACCTACCTGAGGCGCTGCCGAGACCACCACGCCGCCATGATGTACCAGCACATGTACCTCACGGGCTCGGCAACGGTGCCCGTCGGGGACTTCCTCGTGCACGTCGGCGACTGGACAGGGCTCCCGCCGGCCGAACTGCTCGCGCTCACGCGCGGCTCTGCACCGGTGTCGGCCGGTTCCTCCGAGGAGCTGGAGCGGCTCACCACGGCACTCCGCAAGGACGCCTCGGCGCTCGCTCTGGTCCAGTCGGACGACGATCCTGTTGAGGTGCTCGAGCGGCTGCGCTCGGCTCCCGGCGAGACCGGGGCGGCGGTCTCCGGCTATCTAGAGCTCGTCGGCTGCAGGCCACTTGACGGCTTCGACATCTGCGAGCCGTCAGCGCTCGAGCTGCCCGACGCCCTTTTGCGGGCAATCCGCGGCGCCGTTGCCGAGAGGAGCCTCGAGGGCCCCGACATCGACGAGCGGATCGCCGGGGTGCGCGCCAAGGTGCCCGAGCAGCACCGGAGCGAGTTCGGGGAGCTGCTGGGGGAGGCACGGCTGACGTACCGCCTCCGGGACGAGCGGGGCATATACAGCGACATCTGGGCGTCGGGGCTAATGCGCCGCGCTGCTCTTGGTGCGGGCCGCCGCCTCGTCGGCGCCGGGCGCATCCGCCGAGCCGAGGACGCCGTCGATGCCGCGCTGGAGGAGATGTGCTCGCTTCTCGCCGGCCTGCCGGCACCTTCGGCTGAAGAGCTCGCCGCACGCGCCGACGCTCGCGTCTCTCGCGACGCCAAGGCGGCGCCTCCGTTCCTCGGCGACCCACCCC
>JBOGHY010000011.1:0-4749 GCA_050742375.1 Acidimicrobiales bacterium
AGGAGCTGACGCTCGTCATTCCCGTACTGTTCAGGGGCCGCCAGGGACATGCCCGGAAGACATTACGGCGCCGGCGCTTCAGCCGTGGGGATGCCCGCCGCTCCCGTGAGGATGGACGATGCGGCGACGACGTCGCGGTTGAGGCGCCCGGCGGCGCGGGCGGCCGTCTCGCGCGTCGAGGGGGAGGGGGCGACGATGGCGAGCTGGCGCAGCAGATCGACGACCTGTTTCATGTTGCGGACGAAGTCTCCGCCGGTCATCGCCGTCACCGCGCTGCGGCCCTGCCGGGGACGCGGGGGCGGCCGCCGCCGTCCACGGGCACGAGGCAGGGCGTTGGGCGCCCCGGCGCCTCTCCGACGCAGGAGGACGGCACGAAGATCTCGCCCGCGCGCCCACTCGAAGGTGGCGGCGGCGACGCCGTCGTCGGGGCCGCGGGTCGGCGTGAGCGCGCGCGACGCCTCCGTCGCCGATAGTGCACGAGACAGTCTCGAGACCGCCTCGATGCGCTCGGCGACGAGGCCCGTCGGGGGTTCTGCGGCGCCCTCGCGCCGGCGGCGGCCCTCGTAGCAGAATGCCGAGACGACGGCGGCGAGCTCGGCCGGGTCGAGGTCGTCGAGGGTTCCGGCGCGAAGCGAGTCGGCGACGAGAAGGTCGGCCTCGTGGTACAGGCCGGCGAGCATCTCGCCTTCCGCAGTCACCTTCCAGCGGCGCACGTACCCGCGTCCCCTGAGCACGGCTATCACCGCGTCGAGCTCTCTTCCGAGGTCGTCGGGCGACAGGTACTGGGCGAACGACGACGTGACGACCCGGTAGGCCTCGGTGCGGTCGAAGCGCCTGACGAGCGACACGGCGAGGTTGTAGGTGGGGCGGAAGGAGGAGCCGAGCGGCCGGCCGGGGGCGCCGACCAGGCGGGCCACGTCGGCGAAGGTGTGAAAAGGCGACGCCACCACGATGCCGGCTCCGCTCTCGTCGATCCCGCGCCGCCCGGCTCGCCCTGTGAGCTGGGTGTACTCACCGGGAGCGAGCTCCACGTGCCCTTCGCCGGAGAACTTGGACAGCTCGTCGATCACGACCGAGCGCGCCGGCATGTTGATCCCGACTGCGAGGGTCTCGGTGGCAAAGACGACCTTCACGAGCCCGTTCGCAAACAGGGACTCGACCGCCTCGCGAAAGGGCGGCACCATGCCGGCATGATGGGCGGCGACGCCGGCTTCGAGGGCGGCCGAGAAGCGCCCGTAGTTGAGCACGGAGAGCTCGTCGTCGCTCAGGGTCTCGACGAAGGACTCGACGGTCTCGCGGATGAGACCCCTCTCCTCGGGCGAGGTGAGCCGCAGGCCGTCGTCGAGGCAGTGCCGCACCGCCTCGTCGCAGCCCGAACGCGAGAAGACGAAGTAGATCGACGGCAGGAGGTCCTCTGAGGCCAGCTCCTCCACGACCTCGCCGCGGCGCGGCCGGTAGCTTTGCTCGACCGGCCGACCGAGGCCCGGGTCGGGCCGCCCGTGGTACCGCCGAGGAACCCGACCGCGGCCAATGGCGGCGTCGAGCCTTGCGGCCTCGGGGTTGGGCCGCCCCCCTACGAGGGTGGGGAGCAGCCGCAGGTGGCGGCCGGGGCGCTCGCCGATGCAGAAGAGGTTCTGTAGCTCGACAGGGCGCCGGTTCTCGACGACGACGGCGGTCTCGCCCCGGACAGTCGAGATCCACGCAACGAGCTCGCCGGCGTTGGCGACGGTGGCGGACAGGCAGGCAAGCACGGTCTCCTTCGGCGCGCCGAGGATCACCTCCTCCCAGACGCCCCCCCGGTAGCGGTCCTCGAGGTAGTGCACCTCGTCGAGTACGACGTATCCAAGCGACGAAAGCCCCGCTCTTTCCGCGTGGATCATGTTGCGCAGCACCTCGGTGGTCATGACGACGACCGGAGCTTCGGCGTTGATCGAGTTGTCCCCGGTCAAAAGCCCCACCGCCTTCGTCCCGTACCGCCTGGCAAGGTCGCCGAACTTCTGGTTCGAGAGCGCCTTGATCGGGGTCGTATAGAAGGCCCGCATGCCCCGCGAGAGGGCGAGGTGGACGGCGTACTCTCCGACCACCGTCTTGCCAGAGCCGGTCGGCGCCGTCACGAGCACAGAGCGCCCGGCGTCGAGGGCGTCCATCGCCTCGAGCTGGAAGGGGTCGAGGACGTAGGGCAGCGCCGCAACGAAAGGATCCCGCGAGCCGGCGACGGGACCGCTGTCGCGAAACGTCACTTCCCGAGCAGCTGCCCGACCAGGATCGATCCCTCGTAAAAGATGTACAAGGGTGCAGCGAGGGCGAACATCGAGAAGGGATCCGGGCTCGGTGTGACGACCGCCGCCAGGATCACAATGATCAATATGGCGAAGCGGCGGAACCTGCGAAGGGCCCGCGGGGTTATAACCCCGGCGATCTCGAGGGCGACGAGGACCACTGGGAACTCGAAGGCGAGGCCGAACACGAGCATCAAAAGAGAGATGATCGAGATGTAGCTTTGGATCGTGAGGAGGGGGTTGACGTGCGTGCCGGAGGAGCGGACCAAAAAGCCGATCCCGCGGGGGAACATCTCGTAGGCGGCGAGGGCGCCGGCGACAAAGAGCATTACCGTCGAGACGACAAAGGGCAGGGCGTAGCGCTTCTCGTTAGCCTTCATCCCCGGCGTGACGAAAGCCCACAGCTCCCACAAGATGACCGGCAGCGCCAGGATGAAGCCTCCGAGGGCGCAGGTGTCGAGGCGGGCCGAGAAGCCCTGCAGCAGCGCCGTGATGACAAAGTTCGGGCAGCGGCCGTGAGCGAAAGCCTTGCAGTAAGGCGATCGCAGGAAGCTGAGGATGTGGTTGTAGATGCCGTAGCAGACGACGCCGCCGACGAGGAAGGCCACTATGCAGATGATGAGGCGGCGGCGCAGCTCGCCGAGGTGCTCGAGGAGCGTCATCGAGTCGGGCGACGGCTTCGGCGCGGCGGGCGTGTCCGTCCTGCGGAGCGTGCGGATCAACCGAGGAGCTCTCTGATCAGTTCCAGCCCGGCTCGTCGAAGGAGAGCTCGCCTTCGGCGGCGAGCGGGCCGGCGGCACCGACGGCCGGGACCGCGGTGAGAAGCGAGCCGCTGGCGTAGCCGGGTGCCGGGGCGCCGACGGCGTTCCACCCGGCCGGCACGGCGCCCGCGACGGCGACCTCGTCCGCAGAGCTCACCCACGAGCCCGACGGGTAGGCCGCCGCCTCCTCGGGGTCGATGATCGTCTCGGCCAGGCTCTCCTCGTGCGCCGTCGGGCTCGGCGAGCTTGTCATCATCCCGGCCAGGTAGCCGGTGATGCCATGTCGCGGGAGCACCGGGATCTTCGGCAGGTCGAGGTCGGGGAGGGCGTCCCTCACCTCGTTCTCCACCCGCTCGCGGATGCGGCCCAGCTCGCGCCACATAGCGCCCATCTGGCGGGCGGCCCGGGGCAGCCGCTCGGGGCCGAGCACGAGGACGGCCACGAGCAGGATCATTATGATCTTGGCAGGGTCGAGCTCGCCCATGCGCGGCAGTCTACCGGTGCCCCTCTTCACACGGCTATCGAGGTACCGAAGCGACGCGGCTGACGCCGGCGCCAGGCTCAGATGACGTCGAGGTCGGGATGGCCGTTGCGCCAGAGCACCATGACCACCCTTCCTATGACGAGCGAGCCGGGGATCGGTCCCCAGCGACGCGAGTCGCACGAGTCCGTGCGGTTGTCGCCCATCATGAAGTACTCCCCGGCGGGGATTCTCTCGGTCCGGATCGGCGGCCCGAGTAGCTGGTGCGGGGGCAGCCATGGCTCCCGCAGAGCCTTGTGATTGATATAGACGGTGTTGCCGACCGAGGATATGACCTCGCCGGGAAGGCCGATCACCCGCTTTACGAGGTCGTCGTCCGAGCTGTCGGCGCACATGCCGGGCGTCTCGGCCGGAGGGTGGCGGAACACGAGGACGGCACCGCGCTGGATCGTGTAGCCCAGCTTCAGCACGATCATGCGGTCCCCCGGCTGCAGGGTGGGCTCCATCGACCCGCTCGGGACGAAGAAGGTCTGCACGACGAACAGCCGCAGCACGACGGCCACGACCACGGCGATGCCGACGACGGCGAGCCAGCCGGCTGCCCGGCGCTTCCTGCGGCGCTTGTGGGAGAAATCGTCGGTCTCGGCGCGCGACGCCGTCGGAGAGGTGTCGAGCGCCATCTGAGGGACCAAGTTAGCGCTACCGCCGGCCCGGTCCCCGGCAGACCACGCTGCCCAAGAGTCCGGTCATGGGCGGGACCCTTCGGGCTGCCAGATGATCAGTCGCGCATGTCGCCCTGCACCCCCAGGCGGGCGCCACCTTCTCCGGCGTCCTCGCCCGATCCTGGTCCGAGGTGGGGGTCAGGAGGCGCCGTGGTCGCCCAGATCACTGCGGCCCCGGCTACGACGGCGACGAGACAGAGGAAAAGCGCCGTGGTCGGGACGCCGGCGTACTTGAGCCCCGAGGCAAGGACGGCGACGACGATGAGCGGGCGGAGGTAGCGGTCCGGCACCCTCGACGAGACCAGCGCCCCGAGCAGTGCCCCGGGGGCGCCTCCGATCACGACTGCCGCCGTGACTACGAGCACGACATGGCCGAAGACGAGCGCCCCGAGAGCGGCGGCACCGGCGAGGGGGATCGCCTGGGTGAGGTCCGTGCCGACGAGACGCCTGGTCGCCATGGCCGGATACAAGAACATGAGCATCACGATCATGAGCGAACCAGCCCC
>JBOGHY010000012.1:0-3013 GCA_050742375.1 Acidimicrobiales bacterium
GGGCTCGGGATCCGATCCCGCAGAGGTCGCCGAGCGCCGCGACCTCACCCAGAGCGTCAAGAGCGCTCTCACCGGGCTACCGCTCTCCCAGCGAAGGGCGCTCGTCCTTTCTGCCTTCTACGGTCTCGGCGGCAGCCGTGAGCGCTACCGGAGCGGGGGTCGGGATCGGTATCGGCCTCCAGTCGTCCCGGTCGCCTGCGATCGCGACCGGCCCTTCCCCCCGCGGTCGCCCCGGCGTGCTCCTGATGACCGTGCGGGGGCTTGCCGGCACCTCATGGGTGAGCTGCGACGTGAAGCGGAGCGGCCGCTACGTGGCCGTCGGCAACTTCGAGCTGTACAGGGGCTCGGGGAGCTGGTCGGTACGGTTGCCGACCTCCTGGGCGGCGGGCGAGGTTGACGGCGTCCGTCTCCTCGGACCGAGCGGCGACGTCCTTGCCGTCGCCCACCTCGGCTGACTTAGAGCCCGAAGGGAGCCTCCTCGATAACCCCGCGGGCGGAGTCCGGGCCACCGATCTCGAGCCTCGCCGCCGCCTGACGGCCCGCCAGGAACATCGCCAGCTCCTGTGGGCCGCCCGAGATGATCGCCCTTGGATCCCCCACCTTGACCACCGCCGTGCCGAAGCCCGGGGCCTCGAGCTCGAGTCCCGCCCCGCGGAGCCGCCGCGCAAGCAGCCGACCACCGATACGCAGCTTCGACCAAAGGGCGGTGTCGAGGGCGGTGTCGTTCCTCGGTTCCCACTCGTCGGCTGCACGCCGGACGTCCTCGTGATGGACGAAGTACTCGAAGAGGTTCATCTGCGCATCGACGAGGCTGAAGGGGGGCGGTGGACCCGAGCGGACCCTCGCCACGAGCCCGGCGTACCCGTAGCGACGCTTGGCAGACTCCATGGCTCGCTCGGTGAGTCGGCCCAGGGCCGGGACGAGTATTCCTGGGGCCTCGAGCGGGCGACGCTCCCTCACGAAGAGATGCGCCACGAGGTCGGAAGTCGTCCAGCCCTCGCAAAGCGTCGGGGACAGGGGACCCACTTCGCCGAACAGCCGGCACAGCGCCTGGCGTTCGCGCTGTGCGATCGACGTCACCACAACGACGATAGGGAAAGGTCATCGACGACCAAGCCGCCACGGCACCATCGGCTCCGGCCGGCGCAGGCGCACCCGATGCTCGGCCGCTCCGGCCGCGGCGGAGCCGGAACCTGGATGGTTTCATGTGAAGGTGGCCGTGCGAGCGTTGATGAGCTGGAGCAGTGGCAAAGACAGCGCCTATGCGCTGCAGGCGATCCGTGCGGATCCCTCGGTTCAGGTGGCGGGGTTGCTCGTCACGATGAACGCGCGCGCCGACCGGGTTGCAATGCACGCCGTGAGACGCTCCCTGCTCGAGGCCCAGGCAGCCCGGCTTGGTCTGGTGCTCCACGTCGTCGAGATCCCCTCCCCCTGCCCGAACGAGATCTACGAGGAGCTGATGGGCGCGGCGATGGACGGCGCGCTGCGCGACGGCGTCGAGGCCGTCGCTTTCGGGGACCTGTTCCTCGACGACGTCCGCGCCTACCGCGAGGCGATGCTCGCCCGGGCCGGCCTGGTGGCCCTCTTCCCCCTCTGGGGGCGGCCGACCCTCGAGCTCGCCCGCGAGATGATCGAAGCAGGGATCCGAGCGGTGCTGACTTGCGTCGATCCGGTCAAGCTGCCCGCATCCTTCGCCGGGCGGAGCTTCGACCACCGACTTCTCGACGACCTGCCTCCCCCAGTCGACCCGTGCGGGGAGCACGGCGAGTTCCACACCTTTGTCTTGGACGGCCCCGGCTTCGCGAGCCCGATCCCGGTTCGCCGCGGCCGGGTGGTCTCTCGCGACGGGTTCGTCTTCTGCGACATCCTGCCGACCCCATAATGGGCGAGTGAGCTCCCCCAAGTCGTCCCGCCCCGCTGCGGTGCCCGGCACCAGCCCCGAGGCGGCGGAGGCAACCGTGCCGCCCGTTCCCGGACCGGAGGAGCTCGAGGATGCACGCCGCCGCCTCGACGGCCGACTGCGACGCACGCCGATCGTCGCCTTCGGCGATGAGTCGTCCCCGGGCGGTGAGAGCTCCCCAGGCGGCGGCACCCTCCTCAAGCTGGAGCTGCTGCAGCACACGGGGTCGTTCAAGGCGAGAGGTGCCCTCAACGCCCTCTTGGCGGGCAGCCCGCCGGCTGGCGTTGCCGCCGCCTCGGGCGGCAACCACGGTGCAGCGGTTGCCTGGGCCGCCGCCCGCTGCGGCGTCCGGGCGGCGATCTTCGTCCCGGCGTCGTCGCCGGTGCTGAAAGCCGCCCGCATCCGCTCCTACGGGGGCGATCTCCATCTCGTCGATGGCCAGTACGCCGACGCCCTCGAGGCGAGCGTCGCCTACGCGGCGCGAACCGGCGCTCGCCAGGTGCACGCCTACGACGACCCCCTCGTAGTCGCCGGGCAGGGCACCCTCGGCACCGAGCTGCTCGAGCAGGCAGGAGGCGCCACGACGGTCCTGGTCTCCTGCGGCGGCGGTGGGCTTTATGCCGGAGTGTCGCTTACCTGTGCCGGCAGGGCGACCGTGCTCCCGGTCGAGCCCGAGGCGGCCCCCAGCCTGCACGCGGCGGTGTCCGCTGGGAGGTCGGTCCCCGTCGAGGTGGCCGGGGTCGCCATCGACAGCCTTGGCGCCCGGTACGCCGGCACAATCGCCACCTCCGTCGCCCTCGCGGCAGGTGTCCGTCCCCTGCTCGTCACCGAGGAGGCCATCTCGAATGCCCGGCGTCTCCTTTGGGAGCAGCTCCGGATACTCGCCGAACCGGGAGGCGCCACCGCCCTGGCCGCCATCGTCGGGGGCGCCTATGTGCCGCACTCGGGCGAGACCGTCGTCGTCGTCGTGTCGGGAGGCAACTCGTCCTCGCTGCCGGCGGACGAGCCCACGCCACCGGCGACCGACTAAGAGCCCACCACAGGATAAACCGCGCGGAGTAGCATGCTCTCGTGGAGGCAAGCCGCGAAGAGCTCACCGTCATCTTCTCGACA
>JBOGHY010000013.1:0-18900 GCA_050742375.1 Acidimicrobiales bacterium
AGGTGACGCCGTGCAACATGCCGCTGGCGCGCCTGGCGGCGGCCGTGAAAGAGGGCGTACGGGAGGCGGGCGGCTTCCCCTTCGAGTTCGGCACGGTGGCGGTCTCCGACGGCATCTCGATGGGTCACGAGGGCATGCGCGCCTCGCTCGTCAGCCGCGAGCTCATCGCCGACTCGGTCGAGGCGATGATGCACGCCGAGCGCTTCGACGCCTTCGTCGGCCTGGCGGGCTGTGACAAGTCGCTCCCGGCGATGATGATGGCGGCGGGGCGCCTCGACCTGCCGATGGTCTTCGTCTACGCCGGCTCTATCCTGCCGGGCCGCCTCGGGGACGAGGTGCTCGACATCGTGACCGTCTTCGAGAAGGTCGGCGCCTTCGCCGCCGGTGCTTGCAGCGCCGAGGAGCTCGACGCCGTCGAACGCCACGCCTGCCCCTCCGAGGGAGCCTGCGCCGGCATGTTCACGGCCAACACGATGGCCTCGGTCTCAGAGGCGATCGGCCTCGCCCTTCCCGGGAGCGCCTCGCCGCCCGCCCCCGACGGGCGCCGCGACGAGATAGCCCGGGCGAGCGGCCGGGCGGTAATGGACCTGCTGGCCCGGCGGATCACGGCACGTCGGATCCTCACCAAGGAGGCATTCGAGAACGCCATCGCCGTCGTGATGGCTCTCGGTGGCTCCACCAATGCCGTGCTGCACCTCCTCGCGATGGCCCACGAGGTGGGTGTGGAGCTGTCCGGCGACGACTTCAGCCGCGTCGGAAGGCGTGTGCCACACATCTGCGACATGAAGCCGCACGGGCGCTACCACATGGTCGACCTCGATGCCGCCGGCGGCCTGCCGACCGTGATGCGGATGCTCCTCGACGCAGGTCTTCTCCACGGGGAGTGCATGACCGTGACCGGCCGCAGCCTCGCCGAGAACCTCGACCTCGCCGACCCGCCGGGGCCGGACGGTTCGGTGGTGCGGCCGCTCTCGTCGCCGCTCCACGCCGAGGGTGGCATTGCAATCCTGTCGGGCTCGCTTGCTCCCTGCGGCGCCGTCGTCAAGATCGCCGGCCTCGACGACATGGTCTTCGAGGGCCGTGCCCGCGTCTTCGACGGCGAGGAGGCAGCCTTGGAGGCGGTCCTTGCCGGCTCGATAGCGCCCGGCAGCGTCGTCGTCGTCCGCTACGAGGGCCCAAAGGGAGGGCCGGGCATGCCCGAGATGCTCGCCGTGACCGGCGCGATGACCGGCGCCGGGCGCGGGGCGGACTGCGCCCTTGTCACCGACGGTCGTTTCTCTGGCGGCACCCACGGCTTCTGCGTCGGCCACGTCGCCCCCGAGGCGATGGTCGGCGGCCCGATCGCCCTTGTCGCCGACGGCGACGTGATCCGCCTCGACGCACGATCCCGCCGCCTCGACCTTGTTGTGGGCGACGCCGAGCTCGCCCGACGCCGCCAGGGCTTCGAGCCGCCGCCGCCCCGCTACACGAGCGGAGTGCTGGCGAAGTTCGCCCGCCTCGTAGCAGGGGCCGACAAAGGGGCGATCACCGAGCCCTGACACCGGGTCGGTGAGCTGCTCTGCCGGCCGTGCAGGCTGCGTAGGCTTGGGGCCGAGCGCCGGCCTACCAGAAGTGGCGGGCGGGGAGAATGGGGTTCGATGAGCCGAAGAGCCGGCTTGCTAGCTGGGGTGGGCCTGGCCGTGGCCGTGGCGGTCATCTCCGTGGCGCCGGCGAGCGGTGCGATCGCCGCTCCAGGGCACAAAAGAGCACAGGCGGCACCGCTCCCCACCAGCATCGCTTCTCTCGGAGACTCGATCACCGAGGCCTTCGACGCCACGCCGACGCGCCACATCCTCTCGGACCAGCCCCAGTACTCCTGGTCGACGGGCTACTCGCCGGCTGTCGACAGCCAGTACGAGCGTCTTGTCCTGGCCGGTGACCGGGCGGTCAAGGGCCGCCACTTCGATGACGCCTCGAGTGGGGCGAAGATGTTCCAGCTCCGCGCCCAGGCCGAGCGGGCTGTGGCGCAGCGGGCGGCCTACGTGACGATCCTCATGGGTGCGAACGACCTCTGCACCCGCACCGCCGCCGCCATGACGCCGGTGGCGGCTTTCCGGCGCGAGCTCGACCAGGCTCTAAGCGTGCTGGCGGCCCGACCCGGAGCTCGGGTCTTTGTGAGCTCCATTCCGAACCTCTACCGGCTCTGGCAGGTGCTGCACCACAACCCGATCGCCGAGAGCCGCTGGGCCCTGGGCATCTGCCCCTCGATGCTCTCGGCGCACAACTCCCAGGGCGACCGCCTTGCTGTGGTGGCGCGCGAGCGCGCCTACAACTCCGCCCTCGCATCTGTGTGCGAGAGCTTCGAGAATTGCCGCTTCGATCATATGGCGGTCTTCGACTACCCCTTCAGGGCCTCTCAGGTGAGCACGATCGACGACTTCCACCCGAGCATCGCCGGCGAGAACGAGCTTGCCTCGCTCACCTGGAGGGCGTCGTACTGGGCGCGGCTTCGCTGAGCTCCTCGGGCACCGCTGGCCGGCAGGTCAGCGCGGCGCCGAGCCTGCCCGGTCGATCCAGGCGCCGATATTGCGACCGAGCACGGGCATCGGCAGCGAGCCGCTGTCGAGCACGGCGGCGTGGAACTGCGGCAGCGCGAACCTGTCGCCGAGGCGGGCTTCGGCCTCCTCCCGCAGCCGCAGTATCTCGAGCTTGCCGGTCAGGTAGGCGAGGGCCTGGCCCGGCCAGGTGATGTAGCGGTCGATCTCGGCCGAGAGGAACTCGACGGGCAGGGGCACGTGCGCCCGGTAGAAGTCGAGCGCCCTGCTCCCACTCCATCCAAAGGCGTGCAGGCCGGTGTCGATCACGAGCCGGGCGGCCCGCATGAGAGAGGCAGTCATGGCCCCGAGCAGTGCCTCGGTGCTGTTGTAGAGGCCCATCTCCTCGGCCAGCTGCTCGGCATAGAGGGCCCAGCCTTCGGAGAACACGGACGTGTAGCGCTGGCGCTGGCTGGCCGGCAGGTCGACGAGGAGCTGGAGGCGAGCTATCTGGAGATGGTGCCCCGGGACGGCTTCGTGGAAGGCGACGCTCTCGAGGTCGTAGCCGGTGCCGGCGGTCGGCAGGTCGACGTTGAACCAAAAGGTCCCAGGACGCGCCCCATCGAGTCTCGGCGGCGTGTAGTGCGGGGCCGCCCCGCTCACCCCCACGACGGTCGGCATCGGGGTGACGGCGCACGGCGCCGGCAACGGCGCCGTGAAGAACTTTGCGGCCCCGGCCTCGGCGCGGCGGATCGCCCCGACGGCTGCTCCGATCGACTCCTCGGGGGGCAAACGACCGGCGGAAGCGCGCAGCGCCTCATGAATCTCCTCGAGGTGGCCAAGCCCGAGCTTTTCGCCGAGCTCGACGACGCGGGACTCGAGAGTTGCGATGTGGTCGAGACCCGTCTGGTGGATCTGCTCGGCGCTGAGCGGCAGCGTCGTGTGAGCCCTGATCGCCCGGGCGTAGTCGCCCTCGCCACCGGGGAGGAAGCAAAGTCCGGGACGCTCGGCCGGGCGCGAGAGCGGTCGCAGCTCCCGGAGAACCTCGACCCAGCGGGCTATGGCCGGCTTCACGATCTCGGCAGCGACGGCATCGCGCTCGTCCCGCCACGACGCCGCCCTGTCCCAGCCCGCAGGCGGATCAGGGATCGACAGCGGAAGTGGCGAGGGGGGGCCGAGCAGCTCCTCGGCCCAGGTGATCGTCTTGTCGACGAGTGGTGCCACGGGCGTACGGCCGGACCGGGCGCCGAGTTGCAGGCGCTCGGCCAGCCGGTCGATCCAGCCAGCGCCTCCCCGCAGGCGCGCCAGGTAGTCCGCGGCGGCACCTGGGTCGATCAAGATGGTGCGTGCCGCCGTCGCCATGAGCACCGCCGGGCCGCTGTAGGGCATGGCGGAGACGGTGTGCTCGAGGGCCTTCGAGTCGAGCGCCGCCAGCTCGGCTGCGGCGTCCTCCACGACGCAGCCGAGCGTGACGGAGTCCTCCAGCGACAGCTCTGAGGTGTCGAGCCGGCCTGCCGCGGTCAAGGACGCTTCGAGCTGCGAGCGCCGGGCGGCGTCCCCGGCCTCGCTGTCGTCGGGCGCCTGGTCGTCGTAGCCCGGGATTCCGTACCCGCTCGCCTGGAAGGGATGCGCCGCCAACCAGTCCGAATGAGCGCGCTCCGCCAGCTCTCGTACCTGTGCCATGACCCCAGTCTTGCCGAGGGGGGCAGTTTTGGGCCATACTTGCACCGATGCAGGCCAGCCTTCTCGCAGAGCTCGTAGTAATCACCTAGCGCAGCGACGCTCCTTCGCGTCACTGCGCCGACGACCTCCCAAAGGGAGGTCGTTTTCAATTCCCGGCTCGTTCTCCCCATCTTCTATCGCCTCCAGGAAAGAAAGGACCCCTCCGATGGAGCTCACCGGCGCCCAGGCACTCGTGAAGAGCCTCGAGATGGAAGGCGTCGAGGTCATCTTCGGCCTCCCCGGCGGCGCCATCCTGCCGGTGTACGACCCGATCATCTCCTCGCCCATCCGCCACGTCCTCGTCCGCCACGAGCAGGGGGCCGGGCACATGGCCGAGGGCTATGCCCACGTGACGGGCCGGCCCGGCGTCGCCATGGTGACGAGCGGGCCGGGCGCCACCAACATCGTCACCCCTCTCTGCGACGCCTACATGGACTCCGTCCCGCTCGTCTGCGTGACCGGCCAGGTCCCCTACGGCTCGATCGGCACCGACGCCTTCCAGGAGGCGGACACGACCGGCATCACCATGGGGGTGACGAAGCACAACTGGCTCGTGACGGACGCCTCGGACATCCCCCGCACCGTCGCCGAGGCCTTTCACGTCGCCACTACGGGGCGACCAGGGCCGGTGCTGATAGACGTGCCGAAGGACGTCTCGCTCTCGTCTATGGAGTGGTACTGGCCGGCGTCGGTGGACCTGCCCGGGTACAGAGGCGCGCTCGAGCCAGATCCGGAGGCGGTCGAGGCCGCCGCCGCCCTCCTTGCCGCCGCCCGCCGCCCCGTCTTGTACGTCGGCGGCGGGGTGATCAGGTCCGGCGCCTCGGCGGCGCTGCGAGATCTCGTCGATCTGTGCGGCGCCCCGGTCGTGACGACCTTGATGGCACGAGGGGCGCTGGCAGACTCGGACCCGCTCTGTCTCGGGATGCCGGGCATGCACGGCAACTACACCGCCGTGCGGGCGATGCAGGAGGCCGATCTGCTCGTCGCCCTCGGGGCCCGCTTCGATGACCGCGTGACCGGCAAGGTGTCCGCCTTCGCCCCGAGGGCGCGCGTCGTCCACGTCGACGTCGACAAGGCTGAGATCGGAAAGGTGCGCCGCCCCGACGTGGCGATCGTGGCGGATTGCCGCCGCGCCGTCGAGGCGCTCGTCGGGGCGCTGCGACGGGCGGCGGCGCCCGAGGCGGCGGCGCCCGATGCTGGGGCATCTTCGCAGGAGCGCCTGTCGGGCTGGATCGAACAGCTCCGCGACTGGCAGGAGCGTTACCCACTCACCTACGACGTCGAGCCGGCCGGTTCCCTTCGGAGCGAGCCCGATCCCGCTGCCGCCCGCCCGCCTCACCTGAAGCCGCAGCAGGTCATCGAGACCCTTTGCGACGCCACCCCCGACGACACCATCTTGTGCTCGGGCGTCGGCCAGCACCAGATGTGGGCTTCGCAGTACTGGCGCTTCGAGCACCCGAACCACTGGGTCAGCTCGGGCGGTCTCGGCACGATGGGCTTCGCCGTCCCGGCGGCCATCGGCGCCAAGGTGGGCCGGCCCGACAAGATGGTCTGGGCGGTCGACGGCGACGGCTGCTTCCAGATGACAGCCCAGGAGCTCGTCACGGCTTCTGCCGAGTCGATCCCGGTCAAGATCGCCATATTGAACAACGCCTACCTGGGCATGGTCCGCCAGTGGCAGCACATGTTCTACGAGGAGCGCTACTCCGAGGTGTACCTCTCGCCGGACCTGCCCGACTACGTGCTCTGGGCCGAGGCGATGGGATGCGTCGGGCTCCGGGTCACCGAGCCCGAGGAGGTGCTGCCGGCGATCGAGAAGGCGAACGAGGTAGACGACCGCCCCGTCGTGATCGACTTCCGCACCGACCCGATGGAACAGGTCTTCCCGATGGTGCCGGCGGGGGCCTCGAACGACGACATCGTCGTGCACCCGAGCCAGCGGGGCTCGTCGTGAGCGCGGCTCCCGGCTCCCGCACGCGGCCGCGCCATCACATTCTGTCGCTGCTCGTCGAGAACAGGGCCGGGGTCCTCTCGAGGGTGACGGCGCTCTTTTCGCGGCGCGGCTACAACATCTTCTCGCTCGCGGTCGCCCCCACCGACGACGATGCCTTCAGCCGTATCTCGATCGTCGTGGACGTCGAGTCGGCGCCTCTCGAGCAGGTGATGGCGCAGCTGGACAAGCTCGTCAACGTCGTCGACATCTCCGAGCTGGACCCCGACGAGGCCCGGGAGGCCGAGCTGGTCCTCGTGACGGTGGCGGCGGACGCCGGCAGGCGGGCCCAGATCTTCGAGCTCGCCTCCGTCTTCTCGGCTCGGATCGTGGACGTGGGCCTCGGGGCGGTCACCGTGATGCTCGCCGGCGCCCCCGGTGTGCTGGACGACTTCGAGGAGTTGATGCGCCCATATGGGATCGTCGAGCTGCAACGGACCGGTCGTGTGGCGCTGCCGAGGCTTGGCGCCGCCGCCGAGCGGCGGGCGGCCGCTGCCGGTGCAGCATCACCGCGGACCGCCTGAGGACCGGACCGACCTGACCCGGCCCGAGCGCCGGCCGACCGAGAGGAAAGACGAAGTGGCAAACCTGTACTACGAGAGCGACGCCGATCACGGCCTCATCCGGGCCCGCAAGGTGGCCGTCATCGGATACGGCTCCCAGGGGCACGCCCACGCGCTCAACCTGCGCGACTCCGGGGTCGACGTTCGGGTGGGCCTTCGCGATTCTTCGCCCTCGCGGCCCAAGGCCGAGGCGGCGGGGCTTCGCGTGACCTCGGTCGCAGATGCCGCCCGCGAGGCCGACCTAGTCATGGTGCTCCTTCCCGACACCGAGCAGAAGTCGGTCTACGACGCCGAGATCGCCGAGCACCTCGTGGCGGGCGACGCCCTGTTCTTCGCCCACGGCTTCAACATCCGCTTCGGGCTCGTCGACCCGCCTCCGGAGGTCGACGTCGCCATGGTGGCCCCGAAGGGACCGGGGCACATCGTGCGGCGCACCTTCGAGGAAGGCGGGGGCGTGCCCTCGCTCATCGCCGTCGCCGAGGACGCCTCCGGCAAGGCAATGGCGCTGGCGCTGTCCTACGCCGACGCCCTCGGCGCCACGCGGGCAGGCGTGCTCGAGACGACCTTCGAGGAGGAGACCGAGACGGACCTCTTCGGCGAGCAGGCCGTTCTGTGCGGCGGCGTCTCGGCGCTCGTGACCGCCGGCTTCGAGACCCTCGTCGAAGCGGGGTACCAGCCGGAGTCGGCCTACTTCGAGTGCCTGCACGAGCTCAAGCTGATAGTCGACCTCATGTACGAGCAGGGGATCTCGGGAATGCGCTTCAGCGTCTCGGACACCGCCGAGTACGGCGACATGACGCGGGGGCCGCGCATCGTCTCGGCCGAGGTCCGCGCCGAGATGGGACGCATACTTGAGGAGATCCGAGACGGGCGCTTCGCGGCCGAGTGGGTGGAGGAGAACGCCGCCGGACGACCCCGCTTCAACGAGCTGCGCCGGGCCGGCCGCGAGCACCAGATCGAGGAGGTCGGCTCGCAGCTGCGGGCGATGATGCCCTTCGTCAAGGCCGGCCGCGGGCGTCTCGAGGACGTCTCGGGCGGCTAGCCCAGGGCGGAGAGGGCGGTCACGAGGCGCGCCCGCTCGGCGAGGGGCGGGCAGCGAAGACGGGCAGCGATGTCGCCTGCCTCGGCGAGCGATGAGGCCGCATCGTCGTCCTGGCCGAGGCGCGAGGCGATCCCGGCGTGGTCGATGAGCCCGTGGGCGAGCTGGTACGGGTTCGCCGCCGCGCGCAGAGACGACACTGCGGCCGTCACGGCCTCGACGCCTCCGCTGCCGGCGTCGGCCTCCATGAGGGCCCGGACCAGCTGGCGCTCGGCGCGAAGGATCGGGGGCAGGTGGCCGACCGGGTGGGCGTCGAGCATGGCGAGCAGCTCCGCCAACCTCTCGGCGTCGACCAGTGTCCGGGCCGCCCGGGCGGCGATCGGCCAGCCCCAGCGCTGGGTCTCGTGCCCGATGCCGATGGAGTCGCGCTGGCCGAGGTCGGCCATTGCGAACGAGAGCGCCTCCTCGAGTCCGGCGCCCTGTGGGGCGGAGACCGCCTGCAACAGGGAGACGTAGGCCATCTGCTGGGGGGCGTCGCTCGCCGCAAGGCCCGTCGTGGCGCCGACGAGAGCGGCGACGCCTTCGGCGTCGCCGCGAAGACCCATCAGCAGTGCGCCGACGAGCCTGGGAGTCGATGTCGGCCCCGTGTCCGAGTGGTCCCGCAAGACCTCCTCGGCCTCGTCCCACTCCCCAGTCTCGAGGAGGGCGACGGTCAGGTTGGCGATCGTGTTGTCGAGGATGGCGCGCTGGCCCGTCCTGCGCCCGTGGGCGGCGGCAGAGCGAGCCATGTCGATGGCCCCTTTGTGCTCGCCGATCTTTTGGAGATCGTCGGCGAGGCTGTCCTGGGCGGAGGCGAGCTTTTTCGGGTCGCCTGCGCGCTCGGCCAGGCGGACGGCGGTCTCGCCGTAGGCGACCGCTTCGACGAAGCGGTCGCCGAAGGATGCGACCGTCGCCTTGTTGATGAAGATCTGAGCCAAAAGGGCGTTGTCTACGTCGAGCGCCTGGCCGAGGAGGAGCGCCTCGGTGGTCAACTGGTCGGATCGCTCGAGATGGCCGCTCATCGCCTCTGAGCTTGCGAGGATGCTCAGCGCCTCGACGGTGTCCTCGTCGGGCTCGGGCCGCAGCAGGTCCAAAGCCTCGACCAGCTCGGCCCGCCCCAAAGCGTGGTTCCCGGCACGGGCGAGGGCATGGCCCTTGAGGAGCTGGGCCCGAGCTGCCCCGCGGGCATCCGCGAGAGCCAGATGGGCGGCCCGGGCGCTCTCGGCGGCGGCAAGCGCGCCCGCGTGGTCGCCGCCGTCGAGCCTCGCCTTGGCAGCCCTCTCGAAGAGCCGTGCTGCCTCGGGCGGCGCCGCCACGGCGGCCGCCTCGGCGAAGCTTGCCGCTGCTCTCTCCGGCGCGCCGGCGCGGTCCGCCCGCTCGCCTGCACGAACGAGGAACTCAAGAGCCTGTGCCGTGATGTCGTCGGCGTCGGCCTCGCCCGGGCCCGAGGCGAAAGCGTCCAGATAGTGGCGTGCGATGGCGTCGGAGATCTCCTCGCCGTCGTTGGCGAAGCTCGAACGCAGGTGGGAGGCGACCGCCAGGTGGCGCGCCTTGCGGTCCTTGCGCGAGAGCGTCTCGTAGGCCACCTGGCGGAGCATCTCCTGGCCGAAGCCGTAGGCGCCCCGCTCGGGCGAGAGCGGGTCGGCGGAGACCTCGAGGATGTCGCGCCGCACGAGCTCGGCCAAGCCGTCTGAGACCGCCGCCTCGCTGCGCCCCGAGACCGCCACGAGGGCGTCGCGGGGAAAGCTCGTCCCGAGCACGCTCGCGTCGGCGACGAGGCCGCGCACCTCGGCCGGGAGGGCGTCGAGGCGGGCTGCGAGAAGGGAGTGGAGCGAGTCGGGGACAGAGAGCTCGCCGAGATCTCCTGCGAGGCGGTACGAGTTCCCCTCCCGGGACACGACGCCGCGGTCGATGAGGGAGCGGACCGTCTCGACGGCAAAGAGGGGGATGCCCTCGGCACGAGCGGTGATCGCCTCCCGGGCTCCCGACGGCATCCCCGGCACGAGGAGCTGCACTAGACCCGACATCGAGCCGTCGTCGAGCGGGTCGAGGCTGAGCGTCGACCGGTTGCGGCCTACCCCGTAGCCGGAGTCGATCGCCTCGAGCCCCGGCCTGGCGAGTAGAAGGACGAAGATCGGAAGGTCTCTGGTCCAGTCGATGAGGTGCTCGAAAAAGTCGAGCAGGCTCTCGTCGGAGTGCTGGGCGTCCTCGACGAGCATCACCACCGGGGCGACCGCGGCGAGGCGCTCGAAGAATATGCGCCATCCGGCGAAGAGCTCCTCCTGCGAGAGCAGCGCCCTCCCGGCGTCCTGGTACCCGACGCCGAGGAGGCGCGCCAGTCGGGCGCCGACATAGGCGCGCTCGGCCTCGTCCGGCACGAAGCGGACGAGGCCCTCGGCGAGCTTGGAGGACGCCGCCTCGATGCTCTCCTCCTCGGCGATCCCGAAGCGGCGTCGCACGATCTCCGCCAGTGCCCAGAACGATATGCCCTCGCCGTAGGACAGGCAGCGGCCCTTGTGCCAAAGGACCGTCTCGGCGAGGCCATCGATGTACTTCTCGAGCTCCCACCCGAGGCGCGACTTGCCGACGCCCGCCGGGCCGGAGACGACGACGAGGTGGGGCGCCCGCCTCGCGACGGCCGAGTGGAAGAGCTCCTTCACGAGACGGAACTCGCCGTCTCTCCCGGTGAGAGGCGCCTCGAGGCCGTCTGCGCGCTGGTTGCCGCCGATCCCCGAGAGCACCCGTATCGCCTCGTAGAGCTGCTCGGGGGCCTCCTTTCCCTTTAGCTCGTGGCGGCCGACGTCCTCGAAGGAGATGGCGCTCTCGGACAGGCGTCTCGTGACCTCGTCGACGTAGACGGACCCGCCGCCGGCGACGGACTGGACCCGCGAGGCGGTATTGACGGCGTCGCCGGCGACCATGCCCTCGCCGCTCGTGGCGAGGTGGACGGCTACCTCCCCGGTGACGATCCCTGCTCTCGCCGCGAGCCCGGCAGACCCGAGCTCCTCGCCGAGCAGCTCGACGGCGGCGACGAGGTCAAGGGCCGCCCTCACCGCCCGTTCCGTGTCGCCCTCGGCGGCGGCAGGGGTTCCCCACACGGCCACGACGGCATCGCCGATGAACTTCTCGACTATCCCGCCGTACCTCGAGACGACCGTGCGGGCCACCTCGAAGTACCGCGACAGCATCGCCCGCACGTCTTCTGGGTCGCGGGCCTCCGAGAACGGCGTGAAGCCGACGAGGTCGACGAAAAGGATCGAGCAGACGCGGCGCTCGGAGAGCGACTCGGCACTTGACTTGGCCCCGTGGCCGGCCGCGGGAGCAGTGAGCCACGACCCGGCGGCGGGCGCTCCAGGCGCCGTCGCCGTGGCGGGCGGAGCGCCCTTTCCGCCAGGCGCCCTGAGGGGTGTCCCGCACTCGCCGCAGTAGGGCCGACCAAGCTCGATCTCGCCACCGCATGAGGGACAGACCGCCGTCAGTGGCCTGCCGCAGTCGGCACAAAAGCGCTTTCCCGAGGGACTCAACGCCCCGCATGACGGGCAGGCCGGCATCGGCCGCCAAGATTAGCGTGCTGTTCAGGCTCTATGAGGTGCCGGCATCGCCTCAGAGGCGCTCGACGACGTGGTCGATGCAGGCCGTGAGGGCCTCGACGTCGGAGGGCTCGATCGTCGGGAAGAGGGCGATGCGGAGCTGGTTGCGCCCGAGCTTGCGGTATCCCTCGGTGTCGACGACGCCGTTCGCCCGCAGCACGGCGGCCACGGTGGCGGCGGGGACCGCCTCGTCGAAGTCGATGGTCCCGACGACGCGGCTTCTCTCGTCGGGCTTTTGGACAAAGGGCTCGGCAAAGGCGGAACGCTCGGCCCAGGAGTAGAGAGCCACTGCCGAGGCTTCCGAGCGGGAGGCGGCGAAGTCGAGGCCGCCGTTCGAGTTGAACCACTCGAGCTGGAGGGCGAGCAGCAAAAGGGTCGACAGGGCCGGCGTGTTGTAGGTCTGGTCGAGGCGCGAGTTGGCGAGAGCGAGGTTCAGGTCCAAAAAGGCGGGGGTGTAGCGGCCCGAGGCGGCGATCTGCTCCGAGCGGGCGACGGCTTCAGGCGACAGGCAGGCCACCCAGAGACCGCCTTCGGAGCCGAGGCACTTTTGGGGGGCGAAGTAGTAGGCGTCGAACTGGCCGGGATCGACGCGCAGGCCGCCCGCCGCCGAGGTGCCGTCGACTACGACGATCCCCGGGGCCACCCCCCCCGAGGGGTTCCGGGGACGTGCGATCTCCATCTGCACGCCGGTCGAGGTCTCGTTGTGGGTGAGGGCATAGGTGTCGATCCCCTCGCCGGCGAACGGCTTCGGATGGGTGCCCGGCTCGCTCTCGATGACGTGCGGGTCCTCGAGGAAGGGGGCGACGGCGACGGTGGCGGCGAACTTGGAGGAGAACTCGCCGAAGCTGAGGTGCTGGCTACGGTGCTCGACGAGGCAGAAGGCGGCCACGTCGAAAAAGGCGGTCGAGCCGCCGTTGCCGAGCACCACCTCGTAGCCCTCAGGGAGGGAGAAGAGCCCGGCGACACCCTCGCGGACCCTCCGCACCACGTTCCGCACGGGCGCCTGGCGGTGGCTTGTGCCGAGGTAACCGGCGTCCCGGCCGCCAAGCGCGGCGAGGGCCGCGACTGCCTCGGGGCGGATCTTGGACGGTCCCGAGCCGAAGCGTCCGTCGGAGGGGAGAAGCCCCTTTGGGACGGCGATGTCGGGGGGTGTGGGGACGGCGCTGCCGGGCATCTGGAGGGGACTCCTTCGGGGCGGGCGGGTGGACCAGCATAGGAAGGCCTGTTCGAGATCGATGCCGGGCTGTGCGACGATGGAACGATGACGGCCACCGAGGCGCACCGCGTGTCCTCACGCGTCTCGAAGCGCGTCGCCGCCGTCGAGGCGTCCGCCACCCTCGCCATCGACGCCAAGGCCAAGGCCCTGCGGGCACAGGGCGTCGACGTGGTCGGGTTCGGGGCGGGCGAGCCCGACTTCCCGACGCCGGCTCCCATCGTCGAGGCGGCCGTGGCCGCCTGCCGCGACCCGCGAAATCACCACTACAGCCCGACGGCGGGCCTGCCCGAGCTCCGCCAGGCGATCGCCGACAAGACGCGCCGCGACTCCGGCCTCGAGGTGAGCGCCGCCGAGGTGCTCGTCACCAACGGCGGCAAGCACGCCGTCGCCAACACCTTCGCCACCCTCCTCGATCCGGGCGACGAGGTTCTCGTGCCGACGCCCTACTGGACGAGCTATCCCGAGGCGATTGCCTTGGCGGGCGGGGTCCCCGTCCTCGTGCGGACCACCGAGGAGACGGGGTTCAAGGCGAGCACGGCCCAGCTCGAGGCGGCGGCCACCGACCGCACGAAGGTGCTCCTTTTCGTGTCGCCGTCGAACCCGACGGGCGCCGTCTACCCCCGAGAGGCCATCGAAGCCATCGGTGCCCTGGCGGCGGAGCGCGGTTGGTGGGTCGTCACCGACGAGATCTACGAGCACCTCGTCTACGAGGGGCACACGCAGCACTCCATGCCGGTCGTGGCGCCCGAGCTCGGGGGGGGCTTCGTCGTGCTGAACGGCGTGGCGAAGACCTATGCGATGACGGGCTGGCGGGTGGGCTGGATGATCGGCCCGACCGACGTCGTCGATGCAGCGGCGAACCTTCAGTCCCAGGAGACCTCCAACGTCAACAACATCGCCCAGCAGGCCACACTGTGGGCGGTGTCGGGGGATCTCTCGGCCGTGGCGGAGATGCGGGAGGTCTTCGACCGGCGTCGTCGCCTGATCCACGAGATGCTGACCCGGATCGATGGAGTGACGTGCTTCGAGCCCGAAGGGGCTTTCTATGCATTTCCGAAGCTGACGGGAGTGCTCGGGCGCTCCTTCGGCCGCTATCGGCCCAGCTCGACCCTGGAGCTCGCCGACGCCGTCCTCGAGCTCGGCCGGGTCGCCTTCGTCCCGGGAGAGGCTTTCGGCGCTCCCGGCTACGGCCGCTTCTCCTACGCGCTCGCCGACGCCGATCTCGTGAGGGGCATCGAGCGCTTCGGTGAGGTCGTCGCCTCGAGCAGGACCTGAAGACTGACGTGGGAAGGGTCCTCGTCACCGAGCAGCTCGCCGACCCCGGCATCGAGCAGATGCGCGCCGCAGGCCACGACGTCGAGATCCGCCTCGGGCTCTCGCCGGACGAGCTGCTCGGAGCCGTCGGTGGCGTCGAGGGCCTCGTCATCAGATCGGCGACCAAGGTCACAGAGGAGGTGCTCAGGGCCGGTCGGTCCCTGAAGGTCGTCGGGCGGGCCGGCATCGGCCTCGACAACGTCGACGTCGCCGCCGCGACCTCGCTCGGCGTGATGATCGTGAACGCTCCCGAGTCGAACATCCTCTCTGCCGCCGAGCACGCCCTGGCGCTTCTGCTCTCCCAGGCTCGCAACGTGCCACAGGCGCACGCCGCCCTCGTCGAAGGGCGCTGGGAGCGCTCCAGATGGGAGGGCGTCGAGCTCTCGGGCAAGACGCTCGGAGTAGTCGGACTGGGGCGCATCGGAGGCCTCGTGGCCCAGAGGGCGCTCTCGTTCGGTATGCGCCTCGTCGCCTACGACCCCTACGTCTCGGCCGAACGGGCCCGTCAGACGGGTATCGAGCTCCTGTCCCTCGACGACCTCGTGGCGACCTCGGACTTCATCACGATCCACCTCCCAAAGACGCCGGAGACCCTCGGGCTCTTCGGTAAGGAGCTGCTGTCCAAGGTCAAGCCGGGCGTGCGGATCGTGAACGCGGCGCGGGGCGGCATCATCGACGAGGCCGCCCTCGCCGACGCCATCTCCTCGGGTCGGGTGGCCGGCGCCGCCCTCGACGTCTTCGCCGAGGAGCCGGCCGTGGCGTCGCCGCTTTTCGACCTGCCCCAGGTGGTCGTGACGCCGCATCTCGGGGCGAGCACGAAAGAAGCCCAGGACAAGGCGGGCATCCAGATTGCCGAGCAGGTCAACCTCGCCCTGGCGGGGGACTTCGTGCCCTACGCCGTCAACGTCGCGGCGGGGTCCGCCTCAAAGGCGATACGGCCTTACCTGAGCCTTGCCGAGGACCTCGGTCGCTTCATCGCCTCTCTCTGCGAGGGACTGCCCGAGGGTCTCGCCGTCACCTACGAGGGGGCGCTTGCCGGCGAGGACACCCGCATCCTCACTCTGGCCGTGCTGAAGGGCGTCTTCGCCGCGAGCACCGAGGAACCGGTGAGCTACGTGAACGCCCCCGTGCTCGCCTCCGAGCGCGGCCTCGAGGTGACCGAGTCCTCCACCGCGACGACGCGGGACTACCTGAGCCGGGTAACGGTGCGCGCCGGGGGAGCCGGGGAACTGCCCGGGAGTGCCGGGGAACTGCCCGGGAGTGCTGGGGGCTTGCCCGGGGGTGCTCGCGGGGGTGCCGCGCGCGCCGGGGGCGCCGGGGGGTCCGCGCGCGCCGGTCATTCGGTTGCCGCCACCCTCGCGGGCTCTCGCCAGATCCAGCGGATCGTGATGGTCGACGACCACGACGTGGAGCTCCCCTTTGCCCCGAACCTCCTCGTCGTGCGCAACGACGACCGAGCCGGCATGATCGGGATTGTTGGCACGGCGCTCGGCGAGGCCGGCGTCTCGATCCACTCCATGGCCGTGGGTCAGACAGAGGGTGGCGCCGGCACCGCGCTCATGCTGCTCTCGACCGACGTGCCAGTCCCGGCAGACGTCGCCGTAGCGTTGCGGCGGCACGACGGCATCCTCGGGGTGCACCAGGTGCTCGGACCTTGGTCCTCGAGCACAATCGCGACCTGAGGCCCCCGAGGTGCGGCCGGTACCCAGCTTCTCTGCCGGCGCGGCGGCGCGGTCGCGTGCCAGCTACCTTGGGCTTCCGTGAGCGATCTGCTGAAGGCCCTGCTCGAGACCCGCTCTGCGCTACTGGCCGACGTGTCGCCCGCCAGCGCCGACAGCGCCAGCACCGCCAGCACCGGCACCGGCAGCACCGGCACCGGCAGCACCGGCGGCGACAGCGCCAGCACCGGCAGCGACAGGCTCTTGATCAGAAGCGACCTCACCGGGGTCATGCAGCTGTACGAGCTCGCCAGCCCGGGCCCGGCCCTGGCCGACGCAGACAGAGGTGGCGACTCCCGCGCGCTGCGGCCGATCACCGACCTCGCCGAACCGGTCGGCAACGCCGCCTATGTACCGGGGACGCGAACGGCGATCGCCGAGGTCGATCGGGGCGGCGACGAACGTCACCAGCTCTACTTGGTCGATCTCGACGGAGAACCGAGCGGCCCGGAGGACCTGAGAGCGATCACCGCTGATCCGCGCTTCGGGCACCACCTCGCCGGCGTCAGCCCGGACGGTTCGCTCGTCGCCTACGTCTCGAACCGTCAAAATGGCGTCGACTTCGACCTGTGGGTCTGCGACCTGGGTTCAAGCGAGCACCGCTGCCTTTACGCCGGCGGGGCGTGGTGCCAAGCCGCCTCCGGCTTCTCGCCGGACGGCCGATGGGTCTCCGTGCTGCGACCGGGTGCTCGTCCGCTCGACATGGACCTCCTCTTGGTCGAGGTGGCTAGCGGCAGGGTGCTGACCGTGCTTCCCCATCCTGACGAGGCGGCCGGCGTCGGCCCGCCCGTGTGGTGGGGGGCGACGACGATCTTCGTGTCGTCGAACGTCGGAGCGGACCGGGCCGCTGTGGTGAGGTTCGACCTCGATACGGGCGCGGCGGTGCCGATCACCGACGGCGGCTTCGACGCGACACCCGCCGCCGCAGCCCCCGGCGCCGTCCTGGTGGTGGTCGAGAACCGCAACGGCGCCAGCCGGGCGGTCCTCGTCGACACGCCCGGCTCACCCGGCGAGGCGGTCGAGCTCCCGCTCGTCGAGCCTGGCGTGATCCTCTCGGACTTCCTCGTGCCCCGCCCCCGCCTGTCGGCCGACGGCTGCCGGCTCTACTACACACTCTCGACACCTCGGCGCCCTTGCGACGTGTGGTGCTTCGACCGATCGACCGGCGAGACCGCCCGCCTCACCTCGAGCCCGGCCGGCACCGTTCCCGAGGCGCTCGTGTCACCCGAGCCGGCCGAGGTGGCGAGCTTCGACGGGGAATTGATCCCGCTCCGCCTCTACCGGCCGGCTGGGGGGGAGCGCGCGGCGCCGCCCGCCGACGCGACGCCCTTCGACGCGACGCCCGCCGAGGAGGCCGTCGCCGACGCGCTGCCCGCCGAGGCGCCGTCCGGAGTCGGGAAGCCCCCGGCGGTGCTCTTGGTCCACGGTGGTCCCGAGTCGCAGGCGATGTGCACCTTCAACCCGATCATCCAGGCGCTCGCAGCCGATGGCTACGCCGTGATCGTGCCCAACGTGAGGGGCTCGACCGGCTATGGGAAGCGGTATGCCGCCCTCGACGACACCACCAAAAGACTCGATTCGGTGAGGGATCTCGCCGCGGTGCACGAGTGGCTTTCGTCGGAGGGCATCGACGACGAGAGGGCGGCCCTGTGGGGCGGCTCCTATGGCGGGTACATGGTCCTCGCCGGCCTCGCCTTCCAGCCGTCGCTGTGGGCCGCCGGGGTCGACATCGTCGGGATTTCTGACCTCGTGACCTTCCTCGAGAACACCTCCGAGTACCGCCGGGCTCACCGCGAGCGCGAGTACGGCTCGCTCGAGACCGACCGCGAGTTCCTCGCCAGGGCGTCCCCCCTCCGCCACGCAGACGACATGCGGGCGCCGCTGTTCATGATCCATGGGCGCAACGACCCGCGGGTGCCCGTCGGGGAGACCGAGCAGCTGGCGGCGAGCCTCGATCAACGAGGCGTCCGATGTGAGCTGGTGATCTACGACGACGAGGGCCACGGCCTCGCTCGCCTCGCCAATCGTCTCGACGCCTACCCGCGGGCCTTCGCCTTCCTCGAGAAGGTTCTCAAGGACTGATGCCCGGGAGGGGGGCCGCCGTGAGCTGCCCGGAGCCGCCGGAGACCCTCGTGCCGGCGATCGAGACGATGCCCTCATAGGACCCGATGATCTCGTACAGCATCCTCGAGGCTCCGCTCACAGCCCCGGTCGTGGCGGCGACCTCGATCTCGGATTGCTCGGTCACCCGGGAGTAGTGCCCCGAGGCGAGCAGGTAGCTCGACGGGTCGTCGCGGCTGTGCTGCCACTCGACGTAGTTGCCGGAAGGAGCGAGGATGCTTTCGGCGGAGCGGAGCGTGAAGATCACGAACGCCCGGTGACCCGAGACGGGATAGGAGACGACCGAGCCGGTGGCCCGGTACAGATCCCGCTCCTCGAAGCCGGCCCGGGCTGCCTCCCGCAGCTCGGCCCGCGGGTTCGGCAGCGCCCAGCACACGCCGGAGAAATCCCCCTTCGAAAGCCCCCCGAGCTTCCCGCTCGCCTCGTAACGCTCCAGGGCCGTCGCGATGGCCCCGGGCAGGCGTGCCGCCGAGCGGGCGAGCGGGGCCGAAAGCGCCGGCGCCAGGTCGCGCCGGCTCGTGGTGATGCGGGGTACCGCCCCGGCGTCGGCCGAGGGCTCGAGGGCGATCTTGTAGGCGCCGCCGTGGCGGCTCTCGAAGACGAGCACCGTGTCGGGGTGCGGGCAGGAGCTCTTGGCGGACCGCGGCTGCTTTTTGAGCAGGTAGGACCGCCCGACGGCGACGAAGCTCTCGAGGTCGGTGGCCCGGCCCGAGCTCGAAGGGCCGATCACGGTCTGGCGCAGGTGCAAGGCGAAGGGCGTGCTGCCGGCGTTCGTGCCCGAGAGGCGGGCGCCACGGTACTGGGCGGCGTCTATGTCGAGCGCCGAGCCGGTCTCGTAGCTTGCCAGCAGGCGCTCGTCGAGCTTGGAGTTGGCCGTGTTGTTCGTAGTCATCGTCGTTTTGACGAGGGCGTCGGCCTGGCGGGCACCGAAGCGCCCCGATGTCGCAGACCCGGTGCCCGGTCCCGGCGCAGACCCGGCGCCCGGCCCTGACCCGGGTCCCGGCGCCGGCGACGAGCACCCCGCCAGCACGAGCCCGGCCACGGCCAAGAGGAGCGCCGCCATCCCGGGCAGGCG
>JBOGHY010000014.1:0-6625 GCA_050742375.1 Acidimicrobiales bacterium
GAGCAGCGCCGGGCGAGGTAGGAGTTGATGCCGGCCTTCATCTCGTGGAAGAGCACCACCATCTCGTCGACCTGCGACGCCCGCCCGGGCGACAGGACGGGATCGACCACCTTGGCACCGGCGGCGCGGAGCGCCTCCACCGCCACGGCGGCGGCGGCGTCGGTGGGGCCATGGAAGCCCGAGAAGGCGCCGTCGCGCACGACCCCAACGCGTAGACCCCTGCAGGAGAGGACCGCAGCGGCGCGGTAGGCGCTGTCCAGCCCGGGCGGGCGTCGCCGCGTCGCCCGGTCCTCGGGATCGGGCACCTCCGTCGAGCCGGCAAGGACCTCGAGCAAAAGGGCCACGTCGGCGACGGTGCGAGCCATCGGCCCGGCGGTGTCCTGGCTCGCCGCGATCGGCACGATCCCGGTCCTGCTCACTAGGCCCACCGTCGGCTTCACCCCTACGATGCCGCAGGCGGCGGCCGGACAGAGGATCGAGCCGTTGGTCTCCGTGCCGACAGCGAGGGGAGCCAGGCCGGACGCCACGGCCGCCCCCGAGCCGGAAGAGGACCCGCCCGGGCTGCGGTTGAGGGCATGCGGGTTTCGCGTCTGGCCGCCGACAGCGCTCCAGCCGCTCGAGGACGGGCGGCTCCTGAAGTTCGCCCATTCCGAGAGGTTCGTCTTGCCGAGAACAACGGCGCCGGCCGCCTTCAGCGCCGTCACGGTGGCTGCGTCGCCCGCCGGGCGCGAGCCCGAGAGTGCGAACGAGCCCGCCGTCGCGCCGAGGCGCTCGGTGTCGATGTTGTCCTTCACGAGCACGGCGAGGCCGTGGAGGGGGCCTCTCACCTGTCCCGCCCGTCGCTCCCGGTCGCAGGCGGCGGCCTCGTCGAGGGCGCTGCCGGACAGGGTCACGACGCTCGAGATGGCCGGTCCGGACGAGTCGAGAGCCTCGACGCGGGCCATGAGGCCGGAGACGACCTCGACCGAGCTCACATCTCCCGACTCGAGCCGGGCGAGTATGTCGGTGGCGCTCAGGCGAGCGAGCTCGGCGCTCGGCGGGTGCGGGTCGGGGCGGAAAGAGTCCTTCACCCGAGGTTCACGAGCCTTCCGAGACCGACGTCGCGCATGAGCGACTCGAGAAAGCTAGTCACCGCGGTCAGCCGGTCGAGGACGAGGAGCACCCCGAAGGCGCCGAGCACCACGATCGAGGCGATCGTCACCGCCACCGAGCGACGGCGCACCCACTTGAGCGCCCCGGCGAGGCGCGAGAAGCCGAGGCCCACGACGAGGAAGGGCACGCCGAGACCGAGGGAGTACAGCGCCAGGAGGAGCGCCCCCTCGGTCGGGCTGCCCGAGCCCGCAGCGATGGCGAGGATGGATGCCAGGATGGGCCCGAGGCACGGGGTCCAACCGAAGCCGAAGGCCACCCCGGCGACGGGTGCGGCAAAGGGCCCGAAACGGGAGAGATCGGGATGGAATCGGGCCTCGCGGTACAAGAACGATGCCCTGCCGAGGAGCCCGGCGAGAAGGACGGCCGCCATGGCGAGAACGATCGCCCCGGTGACCCGGGTCAGGAGCACCTGGTCGCCCCTTATCGTGCGGCCGAGGGAGGTCGCCGTGAGGCCGAGCACGATGAACACGGCGCCGAAGCCCGCCATAAAGAGAACCGTCTCGCGCAGGATGCGGCCGGCGTGCCGGCGCAGGCCGCCCTCCATCGCGGTGAGATCGAGCCCGGTGACGAGGGAGAGATAGCCCGGGACGATCGGCAGCACGCAGGGCGACAGGAACGACACCAGGCCGCCACCGAAGGCCGCGATATAGCTCACTCCCGTTGCCATCTCGCCTCTGAGGCTCCCACATCGCAACGAGCCCGGGCATCCGCCTTCGTCGAGGATGCTTGCTTCGCGCGGCCGAGATTGGCAGAGTTCGAGTAGGGATGGCACTTTCAAGACGCGAACGAGAAGCCCTAGATCTCGAAGGAGACTGGTGGCGCTCGGCTTCGACCAAGCAACATGCGATCCGCCAGCGGCTCGGATGTTCGCCCGCTACCCACTACGCGATGGTGCGGCGGCTCGCCGGGACGCCGGAAGCCTTCGAGTACGACCCGCTCGTCGTCTCCCGCCTCCGGCGGCGGCTCGACCGCCGACGGCGCGAGCAGCTGGCCGGCAAGGGCACAGCGGACCCGCGGGCAACTCCTCGGCGATGAGCCTCGCCTCTCGGCCCGCCGTCGGTGACGACGATCCGGTCGATCGCCTCCGCGCCGCCGCTCTCTTCGTCGCCGGGATCGCAGCCGGGATTCTCCTCGTCGCCCACCTGTCGGCCGACCCGGCCCCAGGACACGCTGTCGCAGCCCATCGACACACGGCTGCTCGCGTCGTGGAGCTGGCGAGCGTCCAGCGGGCCCCGTCGATGCAGATGCGTCACGAGAGCACCTGCCGCGTCAGGCGGCATGCTCCCGGGGCGGGGGTGTGAACCCCGAAGAGGCAACGGCCTGGCTCGCGGCCCATGCGACCCGTACCGCTGTCCTCTCCGACTTCGACGGAACTCTGTCGACGATCGTCGCCGACCCCTCGGGCGCCACTCCGCTCGAGGGCGCCGTCGCCGCGATGAAAGCCTTGAGCGATCGCCTCGCCGTCGTCGCCGTCGTATCGGGCCGTCCGGCGTCCTTCCTGGTCGAGCGGTTCGGCCTCGGGCCCTCGATCCGCCTCGAGGCCTACGGCCTGCACGGGCTCGAGCACGTTGCCCTGGGTGAGACCACCGTCGATCCCGGAGCGGCGAGCTTCCTTTCGGCCCTGCGACGCGCCCGCGACACCGCCCGGGCGGCGGCGCCGGCCGGCGTGGAGGTAGAGGACAAGGGCTTCGGGGTGACGATCCACTGGCGCCGGGCGGAGGATCCGGCGGCCGCCGCCCGGGAGATGGGCCTCTTAGCAAGCGAGCTCGCACGCGAGGGCGGGCTGGCGCTCCGCCCCGGGAAGGCCAGCACCGAGCTCTACCCGCCACTCGGTATCGACAAGGGCAGCGTCGTCGTTTCTGTGGCAGAGCGGCTCATCGCCGGCCGGGCGGCGCCGGCGGCGCCGGAAGGGTCCAGCCGGCCTGGCGGGCGAGGTGGCGGACGACGTGGCGGACGACGTGGCGGGCGAGGCGGGCCTGCCCCCATCGATGTTCCCGGCTCCGGCGCTGGGAGGATGGCCTTTTTCGGCGATGACTCTGGGGATCTCGCCGCCTTCTCCAAGCTCGACTCGCTAGCCTCCAGTGCCAGGCTCGAGGTCTTGAAGGTGGCAGTCGGCCGGGAGGAGGCACCGCCCGAGATCGTCTCCTCGGCCGACCTGATCCTCGACGGTCCCTCGGCGACCGTCGCCCTCCTCGGCGAGGTGGTAAGGCGCCTCGGGGGATGATCGGCCCGGCACAGCCTCGGTGATCAGCCCGGCACAGCTCGGGGGCAGACCGCCTTGTCCAGCACGACCTCGAGCCAGCCAGCCGGTCCCCGCAGCGCCGCCTTCGCAGCGAGTGCCGCCGCCCGACGGCGGCGTTCCGCCTCGGGCATCTCGAGGGCCGACAGGAGGGCTTGCGAGGTCGCCCTCACGTCGAACGGGTTGACACCGAGGACGTCGTCTTCCAGCTCCTCGTAGGCGCCGGCGAGCTCAGAGAGAACGAGCACGCCGCCTCGCTCGTTGAGCGACGGCCCCTCTTTGGCGACGAGGTTCATACCGTCACGAACCGGGTTGACGAGAAGCACGTCGTAGCGCCGAAAGGCGGCCACCGTGGAGGCGAAGTCGTCCTCGACCTCCATGACCACCGGCCGCCAGGACCCTGTGCCGAATCGCTCGTTCACCAACCGGGCCGCGTGCTCGACCTCGGCTCGGTAGGCAAGGTACTCGGGAAGGCTCTCTCGGCTCGAGTAGGCACGGGCGAGCATCACGACCCTGTCGCGCCACCCCGGGTTCTCCTCCAGCATCGCCTCGAATGCCCTGAAGCCGCGCAACAGGTTCTTCGACAGCTCGACGCGGTCGCTTCGAAGGATGAGGCGACGTCCCCCGAGAAGCTCCTCCAGACGGGCCAGCCGTTCGGAGACGCCAGGGCTCGAGGAGGTGGCGGCGAGGCGATCGACGTCGGCGCCGAGGCCGGCGTGAAATGTGGGCGGGGCGGTGCCGAGATCGGACTCTGCCGAGCGGCGGAAGGCGTCCTCCCATCGCGCGGTGTGGAAGCCGCAGGCGCCGAACGATGCCATCGAAGTGAGGATCTCCCGGCGAACCGCTGCTGGCAGCATCTCGAGCTCGCCGGGAGCCGAAAAAGGGGTGTGGCTGAAATGCACGCTCCGCAAGTCCGGGCGCAGCGACCTGAGCCGGGCGCCGGCCAGCAGAAGGTGGTAGTCGTTCACGAGGACCGTCGCAGAAGGGGCTGCGGCCTCGGCGGCCATCTCGGCGAAGGCGACGTTGTAGCGGCGGAACGCCTCCCAGGCCTCGTACCAGACCCGGTCGAAGACCGGCCGCCGGGAGGCGTCGAAGAGGCCGTGGAAGAGGAACCACAAGGTGGAATTGGCGACCACGTCGTAGGCGGCCCGCGCCGTGTCGTCGTCAAGGTCGACGAAGTGCACCGAAAGCCCGACACCGTTGCCTGTCGGCTGGGCCGTCTGTGCCACCCGCCGGTCCCCGGCCGAGCGGGCGGCGGCGACCCAGACGGGGTTCGTAGGGGCGTCGTCCTCGGCGACGCCGCCCTGGCCGCGGGCCTCGAGGGCGGCCGCCAGGCTCGGGGCGAGGCCGCCGCCACCGCGAACAGCCCTGAACGACCCGTCCGCCCCCTCTTGCATCGAATAGGGCCCACGGTTCGAGACGACGACGAGCTCGGCTCCGCCGGCCACGTCTACCTCGACAGGAGGCCGGCCCGGCCGAGGGCGGCGGCGATCACCTGGCGAGCCTCGGGAGCCAGCTCCTCGAGCGTGCGGTTGCGGTGCACGCGCGAGCCGAGATCCACCTGCGCGAGCCGGCAAGCCCCGTACCGCTTAACCGCGTCGACGAGCAGGCCCATCTCGATGCCGTAACCACCGTCGAGCTCGAGCTCGTCGAGCACGAAGCCGCGAAGCGCAGTCTCACCCGCGAGCGGCTGCTCGAAGCCGGCGAGCTCGGGGAAGAGCAGGGACAAGAGCGGCTTGGCGACGAGCTCGGTGACACGGCCACCTCCGGTGGCAAGGGTGCCGTCCGGCCGGGCGTAGCACGCCTTCACCAGCACCGTACCGGGCCAGCAGAGCAGGGGCCCGAGGAGGCCTGTCACGAAATGGGAGGAGAAGTTCCGCACGTCCCCGTCGAGGAACACGACGACGTCGCCTCGCCCCCGGGCGAGGCGCATCGCCTCGCCCTTGCCCAGCCCCGGTCCGGCGAGCACCTCGGCACCGGCGGCCGCGGCCTCGGCAGCGGTGCGGTCGCCGGAGCGGTCGTCGATCACGAGCACCTCGTCGACGAGCCCGCCCGGTCCGGCGAGGTCGCGACTGACCTGGTGGACGATCTCGCCGATCGTTGCCTCCTCGTCCCGCGCAGGGATGCAGACCGAGATCGTGGTCGCACCCTTTCTCTCGACGAGCTCTCCGCGGTCGAAGTCCTGGTGCAGGTAGGTGGCGATCGGTGCCGCCGCCGCGAGTAGAGCTGCCATTTCGCAGCCCACCATAGGGGCGGGGGCCGTTGCCGGGCGCGTGTGGGCTCCAAAGGAGCTGCATAGGCTGGCAGCACATGAGCCGCGAGATCGTCGTGCAGGGTGAGGCCGAGGCGACGGCGGCGCCCAACCTCGCCGAGCTGCGGGTGGCCGTGGACTGGCAGGGCGACACCCGCGAATCGGCCTACGCAGAGGCCGCCCGGGCGGCGGCGGCCGTGGACGAGGTGATCCGGGCAGAGGAGGCCTCGATCCGAAAGGCGGTCACGGCCGCGCTCGTCGTACAGCCCCGCACCCGCTTTAGAAAGGGAGAGAACGTGCGGACCGGATGGCAGGCCCAGCGGCTGTCGGTGCTGGAGGTGAGAGCGCTCGATCGTCTTGGCGAGCTCGTCTCGCTCCTCGTCGGCGCCGGCGCCAACATCTCGGGCCCCAGATGGGGACTCGACCCGACGAACGAGGTGCACGACCGGGCGCGGCGCGAGGCCGCAGCCGACGCCCGTCGCCGGGCGGCGGAGTACGCCACCGCCCTCGGTCTCGAGCTCGGCCCCGTCGCCTGGATCGCCGAGCCCGGTCTGCGCGCCGGCAGCGGCGGAGGGCATCGGGTCGGGTGGAGGGCAGCCGCGGGCTTTGCCCGTGCCAGCGCCGCGGAGACCGACGAGCCCGTCGAGATAGCCCCCGGCGAGATCACCGTCACCGCCGCCGTCGAGGTCGGCTTCGAGATCGCCTGAGCTGCAGGCTTCCGGTGCCGGCTGCGGAGCTCCTCCGGGCCGTGGCGGCTACAGTTCCGGCCATCATCCAGAGCGGCTGAGGGACGGGCCCTTTGACGCCGCGACAACCAGTTCCCCGGGGATCGATCTGCGCCCCCGGGGCACCAGGTGCCAACGCCCGAGCGATGAGGAGGAAGCCATGAGCTATGTCACTGGTCTCACCTGCCGGGAGTGCGGCCGCACCGAGCCGGCCGCCGCTCTGCATGTCTGTGAGGACTGCCTCGCACCTCTCGAGGT
>JBOGHY010000015.1:0-5250 GCA_050742375.1 Acidimicrobiales bacterium
GCGTCGGCGACCTGGCGGCGGTGGCGGAGATGACCGAGTCGGCCGCCAGTCACGCGCTGCGGATACTGAGGGCGCACCGGGTGGTGGAGGTGCGCCGCAGCGGCAGGATGGCCTACTACCGACTAGCTGACGCACATGTGAGGACGCTGCTCCACGTGGCGCTCACCCACGTCGCCCACAGCGACATGGAGCACGACCACGCAAGCGGCCATGACTGACGCCCAGCGACGGTACTGGCAGCGCCGCACCTCCTGGCAGCGCCGCACCAGCTGGCGGACTCTCGACGCTGTGCGAGACGACGATGGCTGAGCAGGGCGCACGCCCGAGCGGCGACGTCCGGCGGTTCCTCGTTGCCCTCTCGCTCATCGCGACGTTCATGATCGGCGAGCTCGCCGCGGCTCTCGCAAGTGGGTCGCTGGTCCTCTTCGCCGACGCCGGCCACATGCTCACCGACGTGGGCGCCCTCGTGCTCGCCATCTTCGCCGCCCGCCTGGCGGTCAGGCCACCGGTCGGCAGGTGGACCTTCGGGATGCGCAGAGTCGAGATCCTTTGCGCGGCGGTGAACGGCGTGCTGCTCGTCGCGATCGGGCTCGTGATCGTGGTGGAGGCCATCAACCGCCTGTTGCACCCTCCCGCAGTGAACGGATGGGTGATCCTTACGGTTGCACTCGTCGGTGCGGTCGTAAACCTTGCCGCCACGGTCGTGCTGTCAGGGGCGGATCGCACCAGCCTCAACGTGCGAGGCGTGGTGGCCCATGTCGTGACCGATCTCTACGCCTTTGCCGGCACCGCCGCCGCCGGCACGATCATCGTGCTAGCGGGCTGGTTGAGGGCTGACGCCGTCTGCTCGCTCGCTGTCGCGGCCCTCATGTGGCGGGCGGCGTGGGGCCTCCTTCGCGACTCGGGGCAGATCCTCTTGCAGGGCGCGCCCGAAGGGGTCGATCTGGCGATCGTGCGTTCCCATCTGATCGAGGTGCCTCACGTCGTCGACGTGCACGACCTTCACGCCTGGACGGTCTCTTCGGGGCTCCCGACACTGTCGGCTCACGTTGTGCTGGAGGACCACTGCTTTGCCACGGGGCACGCGCCCCAGGTGCTCGACACGTTGCAGGACTGCGTGTCGGGCCATTTCGACGTTGAGCACGCCACCTTCCAGCTCGAGCCGGTCAGCCACGCCGCCCACGAGCAGGCGACACACCCCTGAGGCAGGATGGCTCGGTGAGCGGAGCCGGGGAGCAAGCCAGGGCCACCTCGGTCGGCTGGCTGCGGATCGGCACTCTTGCCCTGCGCGGAGCCGGCGGCGAGCCCATCGACTTCATCCGGACGCTCACTTCCCACGGCGTGGCTGAGCTCCCTCCTCAGGTCGTCGACCCGGCGGCCGGCCGCCTAGTGACGACGCTCGCGCTTGGGCGGGCAACAGCAGCCACCATCCGCGTTCGGCGTCATGGCGGCGCGCTCCTCGCCGTCGAGATGCTCGACGGGGGCGAAATGGCGACCGGCGACAGGGCGCAGCTTCTTGACCGGGTCCGTGGCATGTTCGGCCTCGACGAGGATCTGTCGCCTTTCTACGCGCTGGCGGCGTCGGATCCCGATCTCGCTTGGTCCACCGTGGGTGCTGGCCGGATGCTGCGAGCGCCGACGGTCTTCGAAGACGTCGTGAAGACGATCTGCACCACCAATTGCGCCTGGTCGGGCACGGTACGGATGGTGACGGCGATCGTGAAGGAGCTGGGCGAGCCCGCCCCGGACGGGGAGCGTGCCTTTCCCGACGCGGCTGGGATGGCGTCGGCCGGGGAGAGCTTCTATCGCGACGTCGCTCGGGCCGGGTACCGAGGCGCCTACCTCGTCCGCCTGGCGACCGAGGTGGCGGAGGGCCGTCTAGACCTCGAGGAGCTGCGCGACCCTGAGATGTCTGACGGTGACGCCGGGCGACGCCTCCTCGCCCTCCCCGGTGTCGGCCCGTACGCCGCCGCCCACGTGATGCTCGTGTCCCTCGGGCGGTACCGCCAGCTCGTGCTCGACTCGTGGACGAGGCCCAAGTACGCCAGCCTGAGCGGGCGCGCTGCCGTCGACCACACGATCGAGCGGCGCTTCCGTCGCTTCGGTGACTATGCCGGTCTGGCGTTCTGGTTGTATGTCACCCGCGACTGGGTCGAGGACTGAGCACCGGCCGTACGACACGGAGGCGGCCTCTCGCCGCGAGGCCGGGGCGGTCCGGGGCTTGCCTGGCTAGCCTCGGGCCATCTGCTCGAGGAGCCAGCGGCGCCGTCAGCGCCGAGAGCAGGTGTCCCCGGTGGAGCGCGGCAAAGCCGGGAACCCACAGAGCTCAGACCTAAGACCCGGTGGCGATCGAGGAGGCCAATGATGAAGACACGAGGTGCGGTCGTACGAGAGGCGCCGGGCAAGTACGAGGTGGTCGACCTCGACGTGGAGGATCCTCGCACCCGCGAGCTGAGGGTGCGGATGGTCGCCTCGGGGCTGTGCCACTCGGACGACCACGTAGCCACGGGCGACATCCCCGTCGCCGTCTACCCCTTCTGCGGCGGCCACGAGGGCGCCGGTGTTGTGGAGGAGGTCGGCCCGAACACGCCCGGGTGGGAGAAGGGCGACCACGTCGTCTTCTCGTTCCTGCCCGGCTGCGGCCGCTGCCGCTGGTGCGCTTCTGGAATGCAGAACCTGTGCGACCTCGGGGCGGGGTTGTTGAGCGGTGCACGTTTCGACGATCCGACGAGCTTCCGACTGCACCTTGATGACGGCTCGCCTGTCGGCCAGATGTGTGGCATCAGCACCTTTGCCGAGGTCACCACGGTCGGCGTCGACTCGGCCCTGAAGGTGGACAAGGATCTGCCCCTCGAGAGCATCTGCCTGCTCGGCTGCGGCGTCGGCACCGGATGGGGATCGGCGGTCAACTCTGCGGGCGTGAGGCCGGGCGACACCGTCATCGTCATGGGGATCGGCGGGATCGGCATCAACGCAGTGCAGGGAGCCGCGCATGCGGGCGCCAGCAACGTGGTGGCGGTCGACCCGGTTCCCTTCAAGCGAGAGAAGGCCCTCGAGATGGGGGCGACTCACACCTACGAGAACATGGCTGCTGCCACCGACTTTGTCCGCAGCGTGACCGACGGCCAGGGCGCCGACAGCGCAATCGTCACCGTCGGTGTCGTGAAGCCCGACCACGTGGCCGAGGCCTTCGTCGCCGTGCGCAAGGCAGGCACCGTTGTGGTCACCGGGCTCGGCAACATGACAGACGTCGGGGTGCCGATCTCGCTCGCCGAGCTGACGCTGTTCCAGAAGCGCCTCCAGGGCTCCCTATTCGGCGCCTCGAGCCCGAGCGCCGACATCCCCCGGCAGATCCAGCTCTACCGCGACGGCAAGCTCAAGCTGGACGAGCTCGTCACGTCCGAGTACGGCCTCGACGAGGTCGCCAAGGGCTACGAGGACATGCATGCCGGGAAGAACGTCCGCGGCGTCATCCGATTCTGAGCTCGTGAGCGCCCGCCTCCACCCGGCGAGGGCGGGCACCCACCCGGCAACGGCGGGCACCCACGCGGCGAGGACGGGCCCCCACCCGGCTAGCAGAGAGGTGGGCACGTGAGCCTCGGAGCCCAACCCGCTGCCTCCGGGGCCCTTCCCCTCGGCGCCATGGTGGTCGCCGCCAAGGCGGTCGTCGTCGGCAGGCAAGGCGACATCGAGGTCGTGGCCGCCGCCCTCGGGGCTGGCCGCAGCGTGCTGCTGGAAGGCCCTCCCGGCACGGGCAAGACGACGCTCCTGCGGGCGCTCACCGAGGGTGCCGGCATCCCGCTCGTGGTGGTGGAGGGGAGCGCCGAGCTCACCCCAGGGCGCCTCATCGGCCACCACGACCCCGCCCGCATCATGACCGAGGGCTACGCCCGCGACGCCTTCGTCCCCGGCCCGCTTCTCGAGGCCATGACCGGTGGCGGCCTGCTCTACGTCGAGGAGCTGAACCGCGTGCCCGAAGAGACGCTCAACGTGCTGCTCGGGGTTCTATCCGAGCGCAGCCTGCACGTCGCGCGCTACGGGGCGGTGGCGGCGGCCCCAACCTTCCGGCTCGTGGCGGCGATGAACCCCTTCGACGCCGTCGGGACAGGGCGTATAAGCCCGGCTCTGTACGACCGGACATGTCGCGTCGGTTTCGGGTACCAGAGCGAGCTCGAGGAGCAAGAGATCGTCGCCCGCCAGAGTGCTGGGCCTTCGGATCTCGTGGCGGCCGCCGTCCGGGCGGTCCGCGCGACTCGCAGCCACCCCGACATCCGCCTCGGCGCCTCGGTGCGTGGTGCCCTCGACCTCGTGTCGCTCGCGGGAGGGCTGGCGTCGTTGCGGGCGGTTGATCTTGCCGCCGGCTGGAGAGAGCTGGGCGGTGACGCAGCTCCGGCGGCGCTCTCGGTCCGGGTGGCTCCCCGCGACGCAGCCGGTCGGCCCGTCGAAGAGGTGATCGCCGAGATCTGGCGGAAGGCAGCGGGTGAGGGGGACCAGGCGGGAAAAGCGATCGGTCCGGGCGCCCCGAGCCCCCGGGCCGCCAGGGACCGCAGCCACGCCGCCTCCCGGCAGAGCTGATCGACGCGGGGGAGGTCGCCGGGCTGCTCGCCATGCAGGCGGCGGCGACCACGAGCCGGGCAGAGCTGGCCCGCCGCCATCGCCGGCTGGGGCAGGTGTCACCCGAGGTCGGCTCCCTCGACCGGGAGGCCTTCGGCCGGCTCGTGGCGCAGGATCCCGATGCCGGTGTGGCGATGCTGGTCGACCTCGCCCGGGCGACCGACGCCGCCCTGCGCCGGCTCGCCCGCGCGCTTGCCCCCGAGCTGCTCCTGGCCCTCGTCCGGGTCGAAAGGCGTCAATCGGCGCCCGGCGTCGCACGCCTCGCACCCACTCGAGACGCCAGCGCCGAGCTCGACGTCGATGCCACCGTCGAGTCCCTGGCGGCCTCTCCTTTCACCCTGGCGGCCAACTCGTCGGCCGGCGTCGTCCCCGCCGGCTCCGGTTCCCCTTCCCCCCAACGAAAGCCCCTCGCCCTGCGTGCGAACGACCTCTCTTTCCGGACCTGGAGGCGCGCAGCACGCGCCTATGTCCTCGTCGTCGACGCCTCCGGATCGGTGACCGGGACACCGCCCCTTTCGTGCGCCGTCGTCACGGCCGCCGCACTGGCCGATCGCGTCAGGCCGCCTGAAGAGATCGCCGTCGTGGCTTTCTGGTCTGTGGCCGTGCTGCTCCGACCGGTGGCGAGCCGCGAGCCAC
>JBOGHY010000016.1:0-6383 GCA_050742375.1 Acidimicrobiales bacterium
GCGCCGAGGTGACCGTGCCCGGACGGATTCCCATCAGCCGGCAGCTCCTCCAGAGCGTGCTGTCCGGCGCAGCTCTGTTGATCGCCGCGGGTAAGTATCCCGCCGCCGAGAGCTCGAGGGCCCTGCCGGCTAGCTCGGGCCGCACCGTCATCGTGCCGCCAGGCGTGGACGCCACGAGGTTCCAACCGCTCACAGAGGCCGCCAGGATGGCCGCCCGCCGGCGGTTCGGGCTTGACCCAAAGGCGCGGGTCGTCGTGAGCGTGAGCCGCCTAGTGCCCCGCAAGGGCATGGACGTGCTGATCGAGGCGGTGGCGCTGCTCGCCCGGGCGCGGCCGGACCTGCGCCTCGTCATCGGCGGTACTGGGCGCGACCGGCAGCGCCTCGAGGTTGTGGCCCGACTCCGCCGGGCCCCGGTGACCTTCGCCGGCTTTGTCCCCGACGAGGACCTCCCTCTCCTCAACGGCACAGCGGACCTCTGGGCGATGCTTTGCCGGGACCGCTGGCTCGGGCTCGAGCAGGAGGGCTTCGGGATCGTCTTCTTGGAGGCTGCCGCCTGCGGAACGGCGACCGTCGCCGGTCGCAGCGGCGGGGCAGAGGAGGCGGTGGTGGACGGGGAGACGGGGATCGTCGTGAGGGAGCCGGCGGATTCGAGAGCGGTGGCGGCGGCGATGGCGCCCTTGCTCGACGATCCCGCCCTGCGCCGGCGTCTCGGGGCGGCGGGCCGACGGCGGGTGGAGGAGCACTTCGACTACGACGTGCTGGCCGGGCGGCTGCGCTCGGCCTTGCTGGCGGCGGGCGGCTGAGCGCCAATGGCGCAGCGAGTACGCCTGGAAGGGTACTGTCCCTCCGGTCGGCGGGGTCAACCGCGCCGGTCGGGCGGGGTCAACCGCGCCGGTCGGCGCGGGGTCAGCCTGGCCGGTCGACGGGTCGACTGGGCCGGTCGGCGAGCCGGCGGGCCACCGGCAGGCGCCGGAGGAGTGGACGCGCAGGAGAGGAGGAGCCGTGGCTGAGCAGACGACCGAGCGGATGGTCGTGGACAGCTCGCCCGAGCGGTGCTTCGAAGTCGTGTCCGACGTCGAGAAGTACCCGGAGTGGGTAGGCGACCTGAAAGAGGTCCAGGTGCTCGAGCGCGACGCCGAGGACCGACCCGTCGTGGTGTCCTTCCGGGCGGCTGCTTTCGGGCGTTCGACGAACTACACCCTTGTGTACGACTACGGCAACGTCCCGGAGCAATTCGCCTGGGTCCAGCGGAGCGGAGACCTGACGAACCGGCTCGACGGCTTCTACCGCTTCGCCCCTGCGCCGAACGGCGGCACCGAGATCACCTACCAGCTGCAGGTGGAGCTCAGGGTGCCCTTGCCCGGCTTCATCAAGCGCCGCGCCGAAGGCAACATCCTCCATGCCGCCGTGCGCGACCTGAAGGCCCGGGTCGAGTCGGACGCGTGAACCGACCTCGCCCCGAGCGGGCGGCGCCGCCTACCTGCGCCGATCCGGGGTGAGCGGGGACCCCGAGCTCGGCGTCGGCGTCGACGTCGGGGGCACGAAGCTCCTCGGCGTCGTGCTCGGCGCGGCGGGAGATGGGCAAGAGGAGAGAGCCGAGATCGTCTGCGAGGAGAGAAGGGAGACCCCGGGCGCGGGAGAGTCATTGCCAGACGAGGTCGCCTCTCTCGTGAGATCCCTCCTCGCCACGGCAGGGGCGGCCGACTCGGTGGAGGTCGCCGTCGGCGTCGGGGTCCCAGGTCTCGTAGACCGGGACGGCGTCCTCCACTTCTCTCCGAACCTGCCGGCGGCCGGTGGCTCCCCGGTACGGAGCCGTTTGTCCGACCTCTTCGGGGACGGTCGTCCGGTCTACGTCGACAACGACGCCGCATGCGCCGCCGCCGGCGAGTGCACCTACGGCGCCGGGCGCGGCCGTGACGACGTTCTCTTCGTGACGCTCGGGACGGGGATCGGAGGGGGAATCGTGTCGGGCGGGCGGCTGCTGCGCGGAGCGGGGAACCTCGCCGGCGAGATCGGTCACCTCGTCGTCGATCCGGCCGGCCCTCCCTGTGGATGCGGGAGGCGGGGCTGCTGGGAGCGCTACGCCTCCGGCTCGGGGCTGGGCCGCCTCGCCCGTGACGCGGTCCTGGCCGGGAGCGCCTCGCGGGTGCTCGAGATCGCAGGCGGCGACCCCGGCTGCGTGCGGGGCGAGCATGTCGTCGCCGCCGCCGCAGGCGGCGACGCCGAGGCCGAGGCGATCCTCGCCGAGCACGCTTCGTGGGTCGCCCTCGGCCTGGCCAACCTCGTCAACGTCCTCGATCCAGAGCTGATCGTGATCGGAGGCGGGCTCGCCGGAGCCGGCGAGGCTTTCTTCGCCCCGCTACGGCGCGCTCTCGCCGACCAGGTCGAGGGCTCCCAGGTCCGGCCGCCAATCGGTCTCGTTCCTGCGGAGCTTGGCGATCGGGCAGGAGCGATCGGCGCCGCCGTGCTCGGGCGCCGCGCAGCTTCGTCCCGGGCCCGCCATGGATGAGGGCACGCGGGTTGGGATCACGCTTCCGAGCTTCCGAAGCGACGCTGCAACGGCGCTGGAGGTTGCCCGGCAGGCCGAGACCGCCGGCCTGCACGGCGTCTTCTGCTTCGACCACCTCTGGCCCATCGGGGGGCCCGAGCGCCCTTCGCTGTCGTGGGTGCCGCTGCTCGGCGCCGTCGCCGCTCTCACCGAGCAGATCCGTCTGGGTCCCCTCGTGGCGAGGATCGGGCTCGTGCCCGAGGCGGTCCTCTACCGCTCACTTCGAGGGCTTCAGGCGATCTGCGGCGAGCGCCTCCTTGCCGGGATAGGCACGGGCGACAGCAAGAGCGCCGACGAGGAGAGGCGCAACGGCATCGCCTTCCTCGGACCAGCCGAGCGCCGCCGCCTCCTCCTGGCGCTCTGCGGCCGCCTCGTCGGGGCCGGCATCGAGACCGTGGTCGGCGCCGGCCACGAGGAGACGAGCCGTGCGGCCCAGGCCCTCGGCGCCGGCGTCAACTTCTGGGCGGTGGCCCCCGAGGACATGGTGCCTTTGCGGGAGGGCGGGCCGATCAGCTGGGCCGGCCCGCTCGGCAAAGACCCTGGCGCGGCCTCTGCGTCGATCCGTTCGCTGTCGGCGGCCGGCGCCGGATGGGTCATCTGGGCCTGGCCGAGCTCGGTCTCCGTCGTGGCGAAGGCGGCGGCAAGCGCCGGCATCGCGCTCGGAGGCTGAGGAGGAAAGCCGCGCTCAGGAGACGATGAGGGCGGCGGCGCCGATCGAGGCGGCGGCAGCGGACTCGGGCGCCATGTGCCGGCCAACCACCCCGTCGGTGGCGAGCATCCGGCCTCCCACCAGCACTGCAACGATCGGGAAGCCCATCGCGGTGGGGCCGGCGCCGGCCGAGATGGCCGTGGCGCCGGCTGCCAGCCCGATAGGCGCCGCCGAGCCGTAGCGGACCTCGGCCTCGCCGGCGGCGCTGACCCAGGCCAGGAGCGGCGTGCCGCCGGGCCCTACCGCCGCGAGCGAGAGCGACCTGGCGCCGGCACCGGCCACCTCCAAAGGCTCCGACGAAAGCCCCTCCTGCTCCCACACCCGTCCCCCTTTGGCGAACGCCAGCCGCGCCCCTGCGCCACCCTTTCCCCCGCCGGCGAGGGCGATCGACGAGACACCCGTGGCGACGGTCTGCCATCTGAGCGGGCCTGCGACGTTTCCCTCGGCGACCTCGAAGGCGCCGGCGGCCGTGAGCACGCCGACGAGGGCGTCGCTCGGCCCGGATCCGGCAGCCAGCACGACCCGGCGCACGCCCGAGGCCAGGGGCTCGACCGGTCGTGTGCCGGTCAAGCCGCTCGAAAGGTCGAGGGCACCCCCGGCGGTCACCCAGGCGAGGAGAGGTCGCCCGAGCCGGCCGGAGCCCGACGAGATGGCGAAGCTGTTCACCCCGGTGGCGACGACCGAGAGCGCGGTGCCGTACAGCAGCCGCCCGGTCTCGAGGTCGCCTTCCGTCGTGAGGGCGGCGACAAGGGGCGAGGGGTTGACGCCGGCTCCGCCGGTGACGGCGGCCTCGGCGATGCCGTCCGAGAGGGAGGTCCAGCGACCGCTGAGGCGCCCGGTCGAATGCACCTCGAGGGTGCCCGAAGGCGTCACCTCCCACAGGATGGGGAGCTGCAGCGACCACGACGGGTTGTGCAGCCAACCGAGGACACGGTCGCCGGGGACGCCGTCGGAGACCACCCAGTCGCTCACCGAAAGCGACACCCAGCCGCTCATGTTGGCCGAGAGGTTCTGCGAGATCGCCCGAACCACGCCGTCGCCGGCGCCGTCGACCGAGGAGGACGCCACGACCTCGGTGTGTCCGTAAGGGCCGTTGCCGGCGATCGAGAGCACGTCGCCAGGCTGGGGGGGGCGGCCCACGGTCCCGTTCGCCACGGCCTTTAGCGGGGGATAGCCGGGAGAGCCTTCCGGGTAGTTCGCCACAACGCCGTCGCCGTTGGCCGCGTAGGGGGGCACTCCCCAGGCCTCGAACATGAAGCGCATCGACAGCTCGACGCACTCCCACTCGTACTCGCCCCATGAGCCGGGGAAGAACTGGACTACGTGGTCGACGCCCCCCTGGTGCGGGCTCGGGCCGCACGAGACGAGGCCGTCGAAGCTGGCGCCGTTGGGCTTCGAGCCCGGGTAGCTCCCGGCGGCAGCGCCGTCGCAGGATCCGTGCCACCAGGCCGGGCGGGGGAGGGCGTCGGTGGGCCCCAGGCCGCTGCCGGGGACGGCGGTCTGGCGCGCCGCCGCCGCCAGATAGGGCGCCCTCGGCGGGGATGCCTGTGCCACGCGGACGGGCAGGTAGCAAAGGCCGGCGGCGGCAAGGCCGCAGAGGCCGACGCGCCAAAGCGGCGTGGTGGCGCGCCGGAGCGTCCTCAGGTGGCGCGGCGAGATGGAAAAGCCCCCCATATCGTCCGATCAGACCGGGTTGCGCCCGCTGCGTACCCCGGTGCTGCTCCGGAGCTTAGATACCACTCATAGTGGTTGTCAAAACGCTCTCAGTAGTAGTCGCCTGCAGGGCCGGCGACGGTCGGCTCGAAGCGACGCGCCCGTTCGAGCGCCCGGAGCCAGCCGGCGTGATCGGCGTCGGCGGGCGCCAGGCTCGCCTTCGGCTCGAAGACCGTCTCGCCGGCGCAGAGCGCCGCCAGCTCAGACTTCGACGACCAAAAGCCCTCGGCGAGGCCGGCGAGGAAGGCGGCGCCGAGGGCTGTGGCCTCGGTCGTGCCCGCCCGCACGACGGGCAGGCGGCACTGGTCCGCCTGCAGCTGGAGGAGGAGATCCATGACGGCGGCGCCCCCGTCGGCCCGGAGGCGTGTTGGTGCGAGCGAGGCGGCTTTTGTCATGGCGGCGAGGACGTCGCGAACCTGGTAGGCCATCGCCTCGACCGAGGCGCGCGCCAGCGCGGCCCGTCCGGTGCCCCTGGTTATCCCGAGGACGGCGCCGCGGGCCTGCGGATCCCACCAGGGGCTGCCGAGCCCGGTCAGGGCGGGCACGAAGAAGCAGCCGTCGTTGGATGCGACCGAGGCGGCGAGAGGTCCTGCCTCGGCCGCCTCGGCGAGGATGCCGAGCCCGTCCCGTAGCCACTGCAGGGCCGCCCCGGCGATGAAGACGGCCCCCTCGAGGGCGTAGGCGACCTCGGGGCCGATCTGCCAGGCCACGGTGGAGAGGAGGCCTTCTACCGGCACGGGCACCTCGCCCCCGAGGTTCATGAGGACGAACGAGCCCGTGCCGTAGGTGACCTTCGCCGAGCCCGGCTCGTGGCAGCCCTGCCCGAACAGGGCCGCCTGCTGGTCCCCGGCGACGCCCCCGATCGGCACGCCCCGTAGCGCACCCCCGGCGACGCCGCCATGCACGAGCCCGAAGCGTCCGCACGAGGGCCTCACCTCCCCGAGGGCACTGCGCGGGACGCCGAAGAGCTCGCACAGCTCGTCTGACCAGCCGAGCTCGCCGATGTCGAAGCAGAGCGTCCTCGACGCGTTGGAGACGTCCGTCGCGTGGACGCCCCCGTCGGGGCCGCCGGTGAGGCGGTAGACCAGCCAGTCGTCGACCGTCCCGAGCGCCAGTCGCGGCGAGGCTGGGACTCCGCCCCGGCGCAGCATCCAGTCCCACTTGGTGGCGCTGAAGTAGCTGTCGAGCACGAGGCCGGTCCGGCGGCGGACCTCGGGGAGATGCCCGGCCGCGGCGAGCTCGTCGCAGCGGGCAGCCGTTCGGCGGTCCTGCCAGCAGATGCAGGCGCAGAGCGCCCGGCCCGAGGCCATGTCCCAGGCCACTGCGGTCTCGCGCTGGTTGGTGATCCCGAGGGCGGTGACGCTCTCGCCCTTCTCGCCGATGCGGCCGCAGACCTCGGCGAGAACCGACTCG
>JBOGHY010000017.1:0-6597 GCA_050742375.1 Acidimicrobiales bacterium
AGGCTCCATCCCCCGCCGAGGATGTAAAGCTTCCCGTCGCAGACCTGGGCGGAGTCGCAGAGCATCATCGTCACGCGCACGCCGAGACGCTAGTTGGACGGCGGTGCCGACCTGGCCGAAGCCCGAACGCCAATCGACCGGGCCGCCGGCTCGACTTGCGGGGGGAGAGCTACGTTCTCGCCGTGGTCGAGCTCGGCCTCCGAAACGACCTCTACCGCCGGCCACTCGCCACCGCCCTCGAGCGACTCGGCGTCAGGGATGGCTGGACGTGCGTGGACGTCGGCGCCGGTGCAGGCGACGTCGCAGTCGCACTGGCCGAGCTGTCCGGGCGGCACGGCCGCATATATGCAGTCGACAGTGACCCAGTAGCCCGCGACTCCACGGCGGCCGCGGCCGCCGCCGCAGGAGGGGCGCAGGTGCTGACGCTCACCCAGGCGGCCGAGGAGCTCGCCCTGCCCGAGAAGGTCGACGTGGCTTTCTGCCGCTTCCTCCTCATGCACGTGGTCGATCCCCTTCGTGTCGTCCGGCGCATGGCCGCCGTGCTGGCGCCCGGCGGCGCTCTCGTCGCTCAGGAGCCGATCACCTCGGCCGGCCGCGTTGGCGGCAGGCCCCTGTCGATGCCCGATGCCCGACACCCCGATTTCGGTGCCTTTCTTCCCGCCATCGTCCAACGCGCCGGACTCGAGATCCTGGACGCCTGGGCGGAGGCTCCCGCCGGTGTGGGGGCTGGTCCGGTCACGGACTACCTCGAGTCGCTGACGGGGGTCTCTCCCGGCGACGATCCGGTGATCCTCCCTCCGCTCGTCACCGTCATCGCCCGCCCCTGAGAGCACTCCCGCCGCCGGCCACGCCCGCCGGGCCGTGGCGGGCGTGGCCGTTGCCAGGTGCCTTTCGGTAGCCTCGCCTCCGATGTCGGCACCAAAGAGCGCGACCGCGACCGGAGCCACCGGCGCCGTCGACCTGGCCGGGGCGACAAGGGCGATAGAGGCGGCGACAGACATCGTGAGCGGTGCCGCCGCGCACCTCGCGACCCTGAGCGACGGCGGCGCCCGTCTCGACGAGCACCAGGTGCTCGCCTACGACCTCGCCCATGCGGCGGCGGGCACACAGACGGGAGGGGCCCTGCTCGGTTACGGAGAGCACGGCGAGCTCGAGGCGCGCATCGCCGCCGTCTTCGCCGCCGACGTCGTCGCCGACCTCGTTGCACGGACCGCCGGGCGCGAGGACGCCTGGGCGACCGTCCCAGGCTGGCACTCTTGCCTCGCCGGGTTTCTCGCCGCCGCCCGCGACCCCGACGTCGTCGGGAGCCTCGCCGATGCGCCGGGGCCGTACCACCTGCACCCCGACTTCGAGCTCGTACGCGACAGCTTCCGGCGCTTTGCGACCGAGCAGATCGCCCCCCGCGCCGAGACCATCCACCGCCGCAACGAGGACGTCCCCGAGGAGCTCATCTCCGGGCTCGCCGCAATGGGTGGTTTCGGCCTCTCGGTCCCCGAGGGCTATGGCGGCTTCGCCACGGGAGGCGAGCACGACTACCTCGGAATGGTGGTCGCAACCGAAGAGCTCTCGCGTGCCTCGCTCGGCGCCGGAGGAGCGCTCGTCACACGCCCCGAGATCCTGACGAGAGCGCTTTTGAACGGCGGTACCGAGGAACAAAGACAGACCCTGCTCCCAAGGATCGCGAGCGGCGAGGTGATGGTCGCCGTGGCAGTGACAGAGCCCGACTTCGGCTCGGACGTGGCCAACCTGTCGGTCACGGCCGCGCCGCTGGCAGCAGGCGCCGGCTATCTCGTGAACGGCGTGAAGACGTGGTGCACCTTCGCCGCCCGGGCGGAGCTCGTCATGCTGCTCGCCCGGACCGACCCCGACCGGTCGAAGAGCCATCGCGGGCTCTCGCTCTTCGCCATAGAAAAGCCGCGTACCGACTCGAGCGGCTTTGCCCTGCGCCAGGACGAGAGCGACGCCGGCCGGCCGGCAGGGCTCACCGAAGGGCGGCTCGAAGGGCGGCCCATCGACACGCTCGGGTACCGGGGCATGCACTCCTACGAGCTCTCCTTCGAGAACTGGTGGGTGCCTCCCGAGAGCCTCATCGGCGGCGACGACGGCCTCGGGAGAGGTTTCTACCTCCAGATGCAGGGTTTCGAGAACGGGCGCCTGCAGACCGCCGCCAGGGCGATCGGTCTGATGCAGGCGGCCTACGAGGCCGCGCTCGCCTACGCCAGAGATCGCAAGGTCTTCGGCTCGCCGATCGTGGAGTACCAGCTGACACGCGCCAAGCTCGGCCGCATGGCCGTGCTCATCCAGGCAGGGCGCCAGATGTCCTACAAGGTGGCGACGCTCATGGCCGGGGGCAAGGGCGCCACCGAGGCGTCGATGGTGAAGGCCTACGTGTGCCGGGCGGCCGAATGGGTGGCACGCGAGGCGATGCAACTGCACGGCGGCATGGGCTACGCCGAGGAGCTCGCCGTCAGCCGGCTCTTCGTGGACGCGAGGGTGCTCTCGATCTTCGAGGGAGCAGACGAGATCCTTTGCCTGAAGGTGATCGCCCGGCGGCTCCTCAGCCCGGAGAGCTCCTGAGGGGCCTTCAGGCGGAGATGCGGGTGAGCAGCCCGACGAGCTCGTCGTTCTCCGAGCCGCTCAGAGCGCACGTGAACTCGACTGTGGCGGCCCCTACGACCCGCGCCGCTCGCGCGTGGAGCTCCCGGCCGGCGGCCGTGAGCTCGAGGCGGTACGAGCGCCTGTCCGAGGCGTCCCGCACCCGGCGTAGGGCGCCGAGAGCCTCGGCCTGGTCGACGAGGTCCACCGTGGCGGCCGGGCCGACCATCATGCCGGCGGAAAGGTCGCCCTGACTGCAGTCCTGCCCCGCCGCGATCGCGATCGCGACGTAGAGGCGGACGGTGAGCCGCAGGTGAGCAAGCCTCGTATCGACGAAGTCCTCCATGAGCTCCTGAGCGCTCGTCACGAGGTATGCAGGCAGCAAGAGCAGCTCCGCCGGAAGGGGCTCGCCCGAGCGCGAGTCGACAAGGCGTGCCAGCAGCTCGATGAGGCGCTTGCGCTCAGCCTTCTTCAACGGCGCGGTCAGCTCGTCGCTCAGGGCTCGGGCGTACGACAGCAGCTCTGCGGAGCGAGCCCGCCCGAGGTCAGTCAGCTCGAGGGAGTAGCTGCGGCGGTCGGAGGCGTGCCTGGCACGGACCACCTCGCCGCGGGCCTCGAGGGCGTCGACGATCTTCACCATCACCGAGCGGTTGATCCTGAGCCTGCTGGCAACGCCCTGCTGGGAGTCGGGTCCGAACCCTGCGAGGGCGAGAAGGACGGCGAGATCCCTCAGCAGGCCGCCCAGCGCGCCGCCTTGGACTGCTCCGCCCGGAGCGCCGCTAGCGTCGTCGATGGCCTCCCGGCCGAGGCTCAGCTGCGCCGCTTTGATGCTCGTCCGGCGCAAGAGGTAGCCGAGATGGCTGGCGACCTCTCTCTGCCCGAGCACCATCTCAAGGCTAGCTGACGATCTGCCGGAATGACCATCAGCCAGCACTATGATTCGGTTAGTTGACTATTCGGGATGCAATCTGTATTGTGACCTCCAGCGACGGCCGAGGCACGGCCGGGGAGGCTCGCCGGCGCTGAAGGGCGCCCCGGCGCCCGCCAGGGAGGAGCGCATCTGATGGACCGCAAGTGGTGGACGCTCGGCGCCGTGTGCATCGGCATCTTCATGCTGCTGCTCGACCTCACCATCGTGAACGTCGCTCTCCCGAACATCCAGCACGACTTTCACGCCTCGCTGTCGGACCTGCAGTGGGTCATCGACGCCTACGCCCTCACCCTCGCCGCCCTCCTGCTCATGGCGGGGTCGCTCGCCGACCTGTGGGGGCGGCGCCGGGTCTTTGCCGTCGGGATCGTGGTCTTCACGGCCGGCTCGGCGCTCTGCGGAGCCTCGACCGGCCCCCTTTTCATCATCTTGGCGCGCGCCTTCCAGGGCATCGGCGGGGCCGTCATGTTCGCCACCTCCCTCGCCCTCCTGGCGCACGCCTTCCGGGGCCGCGAGCGCGGGACGGCCTTCGGCGTCTACGGGGCGGTCACCGGCATCGCCGTCGCCGTCGGGCCGGTGCTCGGTGGCGTGATCACGAGCGGCATCTCGTGGCGGTGGATCTTCTTCGTGAACATCCCGATCGGCATCGTGGCGCTCGGTGTCACCCTCTCCAAGGTGGAGGAGTCGCGCAACCCCGCCGCCGGCCGCCCCGACTGGCTCGGCTTCGGCACCTTCTCGTGCTCCCTCGCAGCGCTCATCTACGCCCTCATAGAGAGCACCTCGAGTGGCTGGCAGGCCCCCTCGGTGATCTGGCCCCTCGTCGCCTCGGGAACCCTCTTCGTCGCCTTCCTCGCCGGCGAGCAGCGCCGGCGCGACCCCATGTTCGACTTCTCCCTGCTCAAAAAGCCCACCTTCTCGGGCGGTCTCGTAGCGGCCTTCGGGGTGAACGCCTCGATCTTCGCCCTGTTCACCTATCTCGTGCTCTACCTCCAGAACGCCCTCGGGCTCTCGGCGGTCGCCACAGGGGTGGTCTTCCTGCTCCTCACGGGCCCGACCTTCGTCACCGCCGCCGTCGCGGGACGGCTGACGACGAAGGTCCCGATCCGCCTTCTCATCGCGGCGGGCTTCGCCCTCACCGGGATCGGCATCGTGCTCATGACCGGACTGGATGTCCACTCCACCTGGACCCACCTGGCGGCCGGGCTCGTGGTCGCCGGCGTCGGCGTCGGCCTCATCAACGTGCCGCTCGCCTCGACCGCCGTCGGGGTTGTGGAGCCGGCCCAGGCGGGCATGGCCTCGGGCATCAACTCGACACTTCGCCAGGTCGGCACGGCGACCGGGATCGCCGCGCTCGGATCCATCTTCGCCGGCACGGTCCACTCGAGCGTCGTCTCGTCGCTCGACTCGACACCGCTACGGTCCGTCGCCGGCCGCATCGCCGCCGGGGTGGCCAACGGCGCCGGGCGCCCGCACGTGCGCGGGGCCCCGAGCGCCGTCCAAAAGCTCGTCGAGCGGGCCGCCCTCGGGGGCTTCGTCCACGGGCTGAACGAGATTCTCTGGATCGGCGCTGCCATCTGCTTCCTGGCCGGAGCGCTCTGCCTCGTGCTCATCCGCAGGAAGGACTTCACCGCCTCGCACACCGGCGAGGCGGTGGCGAGACCGACGAGAGCCGATCCGGAGCCCTCCCTCGAGAGGGTGTGAGGCTGAGGGTACGCGGAGGAACGTCCGCCAGGCCCAAAGGCGGCGCGCCAGAGGAGCGCGGGGCTCAGGAGCGCTTGAGGCCGGCGCGCTCGCCCCGGGTGACGAACTTCGTCGCCATCTTGCGGCTCGCCTCGTCGATCATCTCGTCGCCGAACATGACAGCCCCCTTGCGCTCGTTCTCCGTCGCCTCCTTGTAGGCGTCGACAATCGCCCAGGCGCGGTCGAACTGTTCCTGGGTGGGCGAGAAGAGCTCGTTCAAGATGGCCACCTGGTCGGGGTGCAGGGCCCACTTGCCGTCGTAGCCGAGGAGGCGGGCCCGCTGCGAGAACCGCCGGAAGGCCTCCGGCTCTCGCACCTTCAAAAAAGGCCCGTCGATCACCTGGAGGCCGTTCGCCCGCCCGGCCATCAGGATCTTCGAGAAGACGTAGTTGAAGTGGTCGCCCGGGTAGTCGGGGATCTCGACTCCGCCGGTGAGCACCGGCATCTCCATAGAGGCGGCGAAGTCGGCCGGCCCGAAGATGACGGCCTCGAGGCGGCTCGAGGCTGCGCAGATCTCCTCGACGTTGATGAGCCCCCTCGTCGTCTCGATCTGTGCCTCGATCCCGATATGCCCGGCAGGAAGGCCGCAGTTCTGCTCGACCTGACCGAGAAGGAGGTCGAGGGCGACCACCTCGGCGGCGTGCTGCACTTTCGGCAGCATGATCTCGTCGAGGCGCTCACCGGCCTTCGAGACGACCTCGATCACGTCGCCGTAGGTGAAGGCGCCGTCCCAGGCGTTCACGCGCACGCAGAGCACCCGGTCGTCGAAGGGGAGCTCGCGTATCGCCCGCACCACCTTCTCGCGGGCGGCCTCCTTCTCGAGCGGGGCGACGGAGTCCTCCAGGTCGAGGAAGGTCATGTCCGCCGGCACAGACGGCGCCTTTTGCAGGAACCGCTCACTCGAGCCGGGTACCGACAGGCACGAACGCCGCGGCATCGCGCGGGTGCGGGCGGACATCGGCCGGGGCCTCGGCCCTTTCTCGCCCTCAGCCGAGCCGGGAGCGGAGGAACTCGACGGTGCGGTCGAAGGCGAGGCTCGACGCCGCCTCGTCGTAGACCTCGGGGCGGGTGTCGTTGAAAAAGGCATGATCGGTGCCCGGGTAGATGTGCACAGTCACGTCGGGGTTCCCGCCGCTCCTGACGTCCGCCTCGAGCCGCCGGGCAACCTCGGGGCTCGCCCACTCGTCCTTCTCGGCGTAGTGACCGAGAAGAGCGCCCGAGATCTTCGAGTAGTCGAGAGCCGCCTCTTGCCAGGGAAGGGCTCCGTAGAAGGGCACGACCGCCCTCACCTTGTCGGGGCGCTCGGCGGCCAAAACAAGGGCCAGGCCCCCACC
>JBOGHY010000018.1:0-8442 GCA_050742375.1 Acidimicrobiales bacterium
AGGCCACGCAGGGTGAAGCCGTCGCGCCACGCCGGCCTGTTGTCCATGGTGGATGCCCCAGCCGAAGCTGACCGACTTGTTGTCCGGAGGCATCAGGTCGAGCCGCTCGGGGTCTCGATCAGCTCCTGTTCGCTATCGTTGTTGTCGATGTAGCCGCCAGCGGCGACACAGGAGCCCGGCGACAAGCAGGCCAGCGAACTAAGGGTACCCCCCGCTTGACTGCCTGCGCCCGACGCCGACGAGCGTCCCCGGGAGGGCCGAGATCACCTGGGCGACGATCAAGCCGAGCCTCACCTGACGAGCAGGTGCCCCGATGGCCCGCATCACCGCCGGGGCGCGTCGTGCGTAGAGCACTGTGGCCACCGTCGTGAAGATGGCGTTGAGCAGCGCCAGGGTGACGAGCATGACGGTGAGCACCCCGAGCATCCGGAGGTCGCGGTTCACGACCGGGTCGGACAAACCCCCCGCGACGAGACCGCTCTTCGCAGCCCCAGAGAGCTTGTTCACCACCGTGGCATGGAAGGAGATCACAACCACGGGGCCGGTGACCGTCACGGCCATGTTCGCACTGCTGAGCAGCGCCCGACGGGGGCGGCGTGCGAGGCGTAGCCCGAAGAGCATCGAGGTGGGCAGCCTCCTCGACAGCCGGACGAGGACGCCTCCACGGTGGGGAGGGCGGGCGACCTCGGTGAGCGAGCGAACGGTGCTCGTACGGGCGGCACGGATGGCGGGGACGAGCGTGGCGGCGAGGGCGACCAAGAGCGCGATCCCGAGCACCTCGATGGCGCTCACCGCACCGAATGCCGGCGCGCCGGGGTCCCGATCAGCGCGGCGCCGGCGTTGGTGAGGAGCGGCGCGATGAGCTCTCCGGCCACGATCCCGACCGCGCCGGCAAAGAGGGCGAGCGCGAGGTTCTCGACCAAGAAGGTGGCGGCCACAAGGGCGGGGGTGGCGCCAGCTGCCGTCAAGAGCCCCACGCGTCGGGCGTACTCAGAAAGGCGACGCCCGACGAGGACAGCGACGCTCGCGATCGCAAGCAGTGCGAGTAGGACCGCCCCGGGAGCGAGCACCGACTGCGCGTCCTGGACGAGCAGCGCGTCGGCTGCTGCGACGCCCTCCCACGTCGAGAGGACCTGCGCCACCTGACCCGGACCACCACTCGGACCACCACCGGGACGGCCGGGCAGGGATGAATGGCTATTGGCGAACGCGGGCGCATCAGTCGGATCGGCAAGTAGAATTTCGTCCTGCGTCTAGACCCCGCGACGTTCTAATCCTCAGGTCGTCTCCAGGTGAGGGTTGGCGCGAGCGGTTAATACTCGCGATCCGAACCTCCGATCAACCGGTTTGGCCGTTCACTCATGGGCTGCGGGCCCAGAGGCGTCCGAAGCAGACCACGAAATCACGTAGGGACTCCGACAGCCCAAGCGCGTCCCGTCGATCGCTCAGGTTCGGCTCCTGAAAGCTTCGCGTCATTCGTCCCGATTATCCGCGCCACCTAGTTCCGATTCAGTGTCGTGAGACGACCTACTCATGCAGCCCCGTCAACGGACCTGAAAGGACCCGTCAATGACCTCTCTTCCCGACTCGAGCCCCGGAGCCGACCGTCACGGCCTTCGGGTTGGACTACGGGTTACCTTCGGGCCGGACGATGCCGGACTTGTACGCGACCACGACAGCCTGCACGCGGTCTCGCAGGTTGAGCTTCGTGAGAATGTGCGCCACATGGGTCTTAGCGGTCGCTTCGCTCACGTACAGCTCGGCTGCGAGCTCGGAGTTGCTCAGTCCGCGGGCGAGAAGGCGCAGAACCTCGAGTTCCCGAGGCGTCAACATCGACAGATCGCCCTCTGCGATGACTGGCGGCTCGGCCAACGGGGCGGTGAACCGCTCGACAAGTCGGCGGGTGATCGACGGTGCAAGGAGAGCGTCGCCGGAGCGGACCAGCATCACCGCCGCCACCAGTTGCTCGGGCGAGACTTCTTTGAGAAGGAAGCCGCTTGCGCCAGCGGCCAGTGCGGCGTACACGTACTCGTCGAGGTCGAACGTCGTGAGGATGATGATCCGCGTCTGTTCTGCCGATGGGTCGGACAGGATCTTCTTGGTGGCCTCGATGCCGTCCATTTCCGGCATTCGTATGTCCATCAAGACGACGTCAGGACGGTGCTCTGAGACCGCTGCCACGGCCTGGGTCCCGTCGGCGGCTTCGGCCACCACGTCGATGCCTGCTGCGCCGAGGATCATCCGGAAGCCGCCCCGGACGAGGGCCTGGTCGTCCGCGATCACGACGCGGGGGGCTGAAGACATCACGTAGGTCGCACCGGCGAGGCACCAACGACAGGAGCCGGACGGACGGACCCGTCGGTCGGGATCCTTGCCCGGAGCAACCACCCGCCGCTCGCCCGCGGTCCGTGCTCCAGCGCCCCTCCGTAAAGCTCCACTCGCTCACGCAGCCCGAACAGGCCGCGTCCGCTGCCGTTGGCTGGTTTGGTGTTTCGAGCCGTAGTCGGGTCGCCTTCGTCTGCGACTTCCACGAGAAGGCACCCGTTTCGATTAGTTACTGTGACGTTGGTGGCCGCACCGGGCGCGTGCTTCATGACATTCGTCAATCCCTCCTGGACGACCCGGTAAGCCGCCAGCGCCACCCCGGCTGGTACGGAGAATAACGGTTCGTCTTCGATGAGGTGCACGGGGAGGCCGGTCGCTCGAACACGGTCAACGAGGGAGTGGATCCGTACGAGGTCTGGCTGAGGCTTCCGGTCTGAAGCCGGTCGGTCGGTGCTCGCCGGCTCGCCGGTCGCCGACGGCGTCGGGCTGAGGAGGCCGAGTAGGTGTCGCAGTTCCGACATGGCTGCTCGACCGCTGTCCTCGACGGCCAGCAGCGCGTTCGTTGCGTCCTGCGGGATGTCGCCGAGAACCTTTCTCGCCGCGCCGGTCTGTACCACCATGACGCTGACGTTGTGGGTGACGACATCGTGAAGCTCGGTCGCGATGCGGGCTCGCTCGAGTGCGAGCTCCCGGACGGTGGCGGCTTCGTGTTCGTCGCGCAGGCGGTGGATCCGCTGCCTGGCCTGCAGGACATAGCCGACCGCGGCGATCGACACAACCGCGAAGACCACGACGACGACAGCCGGTCGCATCGGAAACTGCGGTCCGAACTCGAGCCCTCGAAACCCCGGCAACGACGGGAAGACGCTGACGCTGCTAGCGGACGAGCCCGAGTGTCGTGTTGCCGGGGCATTCCATAGCGCCACGGCCACAGCCACGCACCCGAGGGGGAGAGCGAGAGTGCTCGCGTTCCGGAAGCGGCCGTACACCACCGCGGAATAGGAGGCGATGACCATGGCGAGCACCGTGACGTCAGTTGGCGCCCGCGTGAAGGCGACGGCAAGGGCGATGACGAGAAACGAGCTCAGCGGAAACCGTCTCCGGACCACGATCGGCAGCGACGTCACGACGGCCACCAGGGCGTCCGACGGGGCGAACCTCACTGTCGCGAGCGACCCCAACGTCACGGCCCCAGCCAGGGTGACATCGAAGACGACGGACCGTCTCGACCAGGCCCTCCGAGGTTCGCCGCTCGTGGCGAACTTCCATGCGCGATCGAGCCACCAGCCGACCGACTCCTCGTTAGACCTGCTCATAGCCCCAGTGTGGCTCGCCGAGGTCAGTCTGTCGTCACTCCTCGCATGTACTCCAAAAGGATGACCGCGGCCAAAGATCACTCTCCGCGGCCACCGAAGATGCCTCGCGCGGACGACGACGCCGGTGCAAGAAGTTCGTACCGTGCACTCATGGACGCATTGGTGCAGCTCAAAGACGTGACGAAGCACTACGACGAGGGCCGCCCGGTGGTCGACCGGGTGAACCTGGACGTCTTAGAAGGCGAGGCGGTGGCGGTCATGGGGCCATCGGGGAGCGGGAAGTCGACGCTTCTGAACCTCATTGCCGCACTCGACAAACCGACGACGGGGTCGCTCGTGGTGGCAGGGGTGCGCGTCGACGCTCTGTCGGAGACCGCCGCCGCCCGCTACCGACGTACCCACATCGGCATGATCTTCCAGTTCTTCAACCTGCTCGACGATGTCACGGTGGCCGACAACGTTGTCCTCCCGGCCCAGCTGGCCGGCGTGCCCGGGCCAGAGGCGAAGGCGCGCGGCCAGGAGCTGCTGACCAGATTGCGCATCGAGCGCTACCGGGACACCTATCCCGGCCGGCTCTCAGGTGGAGAGCGTCAGCGGGTCGCGATCGCACGAGCGCTGATCAATCGCCCTCGGCTTCTCCTGGCGGACGAACCGACGGGCGCCCTCGACAGCACCACGGGTGAGGAGATCGGGCAGCTGTTGGTGGAGCTCAACCGATCTGGACAGACGCTCGTGCTCGTCACCCACAACCGGGATCTCGCCGATCGGTATGCCACCCGCTCCATCGAGATGAGCGACGGCCGCATCGCGATCGACCCCCTGGCGGCGGTCCGATGAGCATGGAACCGATCGCCAACGCCGTTCGAGCGAGCCTCTCGCGTCGTCGGGTGCAGACGGTCGTCGTCGGGCTGGTCGTCTTCGTCGCGACGGCCGCCTCCATGCTCGCCCTGGGGCTCGTCGTGGACTCGACGACGCCCTTCGACCATGCCTTTGCAGCCGAGCACGGCGCCGACGTCGTAGCGACCATCGACCCCTCTCGGGTCACGCGCGCCGAATTGACAGGGGCCGACCACGTCTCCCGGGTGACGGCGGTGTCCGGTCCGTTGGCCGAAGTGGAACTCGTGCCCGTGGTTAGCCACAAGGGGGGTGCTTCAAATCTGCTCCAAGCGATCACGGTGGCCGGACGAGCGTCACCCGGTGGGTCGGTCGACGACTTGACCATGATGTCGGGACACTGGGTGCAAGGGCCCGGCCAACTCGTCCTGGCCGCAAATCAGACGGGTGGAGTTGCCCTCATCCTCCCGGTTGGCTCCGTCGTCACGGCGGCCGGAGTTCCGGGAGCACCCAAGCTCACCGTCGTCGGCATCGCAAGCTCGGTCACTGATTCGGCCGGCGGTTGGGTCGCATCCGACGAGATCGCCGCGCTCTCCTCGCCAAGGACACCGGTGAACGAAGAGGTCCTCTATCGCTTCAAGGACGCGGCGGACTCCGCCGCGATCCGTAAGGACGTGGGCGCCGTGAGCTCCAAGCTCCCGGACGGGACGATCACCGCCACCGAGTCCTGGCTCGCAGTTCGAGCTGCGGAGATCTCGAACATCACGCCCTTCGTGCCATTCCTCGCCGCATTCGGACTCATCGCCGTCGTGCTGTCGGTACTGATCGTCGCCAACGTGGTGAGCGGTGCCGTTGTCTCGGGTTACCGCAGAATCGGCATTCTGAAGAGCATCGGCTTCACCCCGGGACAGGTGACGCTTTGCTATGCCGTCCAAATGGCGCTGCCGGCCGTAGCTGGCTGTCTCCTCGGCGTCCTTGTCGGGAACCTGCTTGCCGAGTCGCTGCTGGGCAAAGCGGGCAGCCTCTATGGCGTGGGCACCCTCGGGGTACCCGTCTGGGTCGACATCGTCGTACCAGCCTTCGTATGCGCGTCGGCCGCCCTGGCCGCCGCCGCCCCGGCCTTGCGAGCGGGCCGAATGAGCTCGGTCCAGGCGATTGCCAACGGCCGGGCGCCACGCACCGGCCGCGGTTTCACCGCCCACCGGACGCTGGGTCGGTTGTCGTTGCCACGGCCAATCACGATAGGACTGGCGGCACCGTTCTCGCGGCCCTCGCGCTCCGCGGTGACGTTGGTGGCAATCGTGCTCGGCGCAACTGCGGTTACCTTCGCGATCGGGCTCGGCACCTCCTTGCAAATGGTGACCGGCGCGCTGTCCCACCACGCCGAGCAAGTCGAAATAGATCCCGCCACACAGCCCGCTTTCAACGAGGCGTCTCAAAAGGCCGTCTCACGCGCGCTGCTGGGCGAGCCTGCCACCTTGCGCTACGTGGCCGAGGCGGACGAGACAGTGAGCGTCGACGGCATCTCCCAGTCCGTCCCGCTCACCGCCTTCCGCGGGGAGGCCGGATGGACGGGCTATGCCATCGTGAGTGGGCGTTGGTACTCGGTGCCGGGAGAGGTCGACGTCGCGAGCGGTCTTCTCCGGGCGACGGGCAAGTCGGTCGGCGACGCGCTCACGATCGAGTTCAATGGGCAAGAGATCCGGACCCGCATCGTCGGCGCGGTGTTCGACACGACGAATGATGGGATCTCGATGTTCACCGATTGGCGGACCCTCTCAGCAGTCGACCTGACCCTGATGCCAGGCCAGTACGACATCGGGCTGCGTGCGGGTGCCTCGGTCATGACATATTCACAATCTCTCATCAACAAGCTGGGCTCGAAGTACTCGGTCACCCTCAACGGCCTGCACTCGGACGTCCTACCCCTCGTCGACGCGCTGATCGCAATCCTCACCCTCCTGCTTGCGACCGTGGCCGCGTTTGGCGTGCTCAACATCGTCGTCATCATGACGAGCGAGAGAGTTCACGATCTCGGGGTGTTCAAAGCCATCGGCATGACGCCCCGCCAAACCATCGCCATGATCGTGAGCTGGGTCGCCGGCATCGGGTTGCTGGCGGGAGTGCTGGGCGTTCCGGCTGGAATCGCCCTGCACCGTGACATACTTCCCATCATGGCAAGCGCGGCCGGGGGTGCGCTTCCGGCGAGGTTCGTTAGCGTCTATCGGTTGGGCGAGATGGTGGCGCTTGCACTAGCCGGGGTCGTCATTGCGATAGCTGGCGCCGTGATCCCTGCCAGCTGGGCCGCAAGTTCTGCAACCGCTACGGCACTTCGAGCCGAGTGAGCTTCGACGGTGCAGCCCGCCCATCGTGGATGCCCTCGTTCTGGCCGCCGAACTTGTGCTCGGTGGCGGAACCACCTCCAAGGGCGAGTTCCCCCAGCGTACGGCTGCCGCGCTCGCCGAACGCCTTGGCACCCCGCTGATCGACTTTCCCGGAAACCACGCCGGCTTCGCGAGCGAGGTCAACGACTTCGCCACCGTCCTTCGTCGTATCCTGACATAGCTCGTGGGTAGGACACTCGGGTGTTCCGACGCGGAGCGATCCCGGTCGCCCTCATCATGAGGCCGCCCAGGGCCAGGTTGCGCACCACAGCACTTCCTGGATGGTCAGGTCGTGCTAGCACGGGAGGATGACCGACGACCCCCGAGCGCCGAACGAGGCGCCCGCCTCAGAGTCGCACCATTATTTCAACTCCAGCTATGACTCCACGCCACCATGGGACATCGGGCGACCGCAACCCGCCTTCAAGCGCTTGGCTGAGGCCGGAACCCTCGTCGGGAACGTGCTCGACGTTGGCTGTGGAACTGGGGAGCACGCCCTCCTGGTCGCCTCACTCGGACTCGAGGCCCTGGGCATCGACTCGGCTCCTCGGGCCATCGAGTTGGCGCAGGCCAAGGCGAGCGAGCGAGGCGTGGAGGCTCGCTTCAAGGTCTGGGATGCCCTGGATCTCCCTCGCCTTGGTGCGCGTTTCAACACAGTCCTCGACTGCGGACTGTTTCACGTCTTTGATGACGAACAGCGGCACCGCTACGTGAGCAGCTTGAGGACGGCAATCCCCGCCGGTGGTCGCCACTTCATGCTGTGCTTCAGTGATCGCCAGCCCGGAGACTGGGGCCCTCGGCGGGTGACCGAGGACGAGATACGGACGAGCTTTGGCGAGGGATGGCGGGTCGACACGATCGAACCGGCTGTCCTTGACATCACCATCGATCCCAGCGGTGCTCAGGCCTGGTTGTCGGTCATTACCCGAACTTGACCGGTTGCCAGTACAACCGTCACGGACTTGTGGTTTCGCGTGCTGGACAGCGGATAGCTTCTCCGGACGCGTACGGGCGGTGTTATGGGGCAATCTGACCTGCTTGAGACGACGTTGGTGGTTCACGAAACGTCGATCTGCGCCCGCTGGCTACACGCGTGACCTTCAGAGGAACACCGCCAGAGCTATTGGCCTGTGCGCGGTCTGATCATATTTCCAAAGGTCGATCACCTGATGCGGCGCTTGCTTACTCGTTCCGGGCGACCTCCGGTCCCGTGATCCGATTGAGGAGCGGGAACGTCGACGCGATGATCCCGAGTGACGCGGCGAGCCCGACGAGAACCGTTGCCCAATACGCGATTCCCGGCATGCTGAAAGCGATGCCGACTTGGGCGTTGAGGTAGAGGGCAGCCGACAGGAGGCCGACCCCGATCGACACCGCAGCGACGAGGAGGAGAGGCAGCGCACTCTCCAGCGCGACGACGCGCTGCAAGAGCGCCGTGGAGACTCCGGTGAGCCGTAGCAGGCTGAACGGGCGCTTGCGCTCGCCCAACCCGGCAGCGATGTTCACGGCAAGGCTGCAGGCCGCGATGATCAGGCTCGCGACAACGATCACATCGGTCATGGCCTGAACCATCGCGATGATGC
>JBOGHY010000019.1:0-8734 GCA_050742375.1 Acidimicrobiales bacterium
GCGGCACCCCCCGCGCCCGCCGCGCCGGCGGCTCGCCAGACAACCAGGGTGGCGGAGGCGGCGGCAAGGGTCACAGAGGGCCGCGCTGTGGCGGCTATCTACGTCCTTGGCACGTTCATGAACATCATGGACGCCACGATCGTGAACGTCGCCCTGCCCAGGCTGTCGCGCGACTTCCAGGTGACGACGGCGGAGATCCAGTGGCTCGTCGTCGGCTATCTCGTCTCGCTCGCCATATTCATACCCGCCTCGGGCTGGGTGGGCGACCGCTTCGGCACCAAGCGCACCTTCCTTGCTGCCCTCGCCGTCTTCACGGCCGCCTCGGCACTCTGCGGAATCTCGACGAGCCTGCCAGAGCTGGTCGCGTTCCGCATCGTCCAGGGGGCCGGCGCCGGCATGATGATCCCCGTCGCGACGGCGATGCTCTGGCGGGCGTACCCGCCCGCACGCAGGGCCGGCATCGCCCGGCTGCTCATCATCCCGACGACGGTGGCGCCCGCAAGCGGGCCGATCCTCGGGGGTTTCTTCGTCGATCAGCTCTCCTGGCGGTGGATCTTCTACGTGAACATCCCCGTCGGCCTTGCCGCCCTTGGCCTCGGGCTCCTGCTGCTGCGCGAGCAGCGCGAGAGCGAGCCGGGCCGCTTCGACCTGCCGGGCTTCCTCGCCGCCGGTGGAGGCTTGGCGCTGTTTCTCTACGGCGTGGTGCAGGGCCCCACCGACGGCTGGGCCTCGCCGGACGTGCTGGCGGCACTCGCAGCGGGCCTCGCCCTCGGCGCCACGACGGTGCGCATAGAGCTACGAAAGCCCCTCCCGATGCTCGACCTACGCCTCCTTCGCGACCGCATGTTCCGACGAGCGAATGTGACGATGGCCCTTGGCATCTCCGGCTTCATAGGCGCCCTCTTCGTCCTGCCACTCTTCCTACAGGAGGCCCGCGGGCTCTCGGCGCTCGCGTCGGGCCTCACGACCTTCCCCGAGGCCATCGGTGTGATGCTGGCCGCCCAGGTCGCTGGTCGCCTCTACCCCCGCCTCGGCCCGCGCCGCCTCATCGCCGGAGGGCTCGCCGCCGTAACGGCCGGAATGGTGCTGCTCTCGCTCGTCTCGCTCGGCACAGGGCTTTGGTGGGTGCGCGTCCTCATCTTCGAGGTCGGCCTCGGCATGGGCTTTGTCTTCATGCCGCTGTCGGCCGGGACCTTCGCCACGATCGCAAAGCGCGACACCGGCCGCGCCTCGGCGCTCTTCAACGCCCAGCGCCAGAGCGCCGGCGCCCTCGGCGTCGCCATCCTCGCCACCGTGCTCACCGCAGGCGCCGCCCATGGTCGGGTCCCCTCGCTCGGCGCCTTCCACGACGCCTTCCTCGGCGCCGGCATCCTTGCCGTACTCGGGGCCGCCGCTGCGCTGCGCCTTCGCGACGTCGACGCCGCGCCGACGATGGCGCCGCGGGCCTAGGCGATGGCCTAGGCGGCCGTGGCCGCTGCCGCGACAGCGGCGCGCTCGACGAGCCCGAGCCCCGAGAGCCCCGGAAGGCGGTCGACGTGGCGGTCGATCCGCTTGGCGACAGCCAGCCCGTCGGGCCCGCTCATGAGGTAGGAGCCGATGAAGGTGACCTCCTCGTCGGGCATGATGCCAGAGCCGACGGGCCGCCAGAAACGTCGCAGAGCGCTGCGGGTGAGGCGCCTCGCTCGGGCGCTCTCGCCGAGCCGGTGAGCCGCCTGGGTCGCGTAGAAGTCGATGTGGCGGCCCTCCTGGCGCATTATGCGGCCGAGCAACTCGGAGAGAACGGTGTGGCCGGCGAGCTTCGAGAGCCTTGCGTAGCCGGCCTGGGTCATCCACTCGTTGATCGCCCCCCAGGCCATGTGCACCGCCATGAAGTCGCGACCGCCCGCCCATCCGCCGAGGGACATGAGGATGGGCCGGAGCCTGTCCCGCAGGCCGAGGGTGTTGCGCACCCTCGCCACCCTCGAGTGACCGGCCTCGGCGCCGTGGGCCGCGAGAACCGCCGCCAGCGCATCACCGTGCCAGTACTCCTGGTACACCCACATGGACAGGAAGGCCGTCACCGCAGGATCGGCATGCGCCGGGGTGAGCAGGAGGTCGCGCAGGTAGCAGACGGTGTGGTACTCGACGTCATGCATGTAGCCGAGGCAGCGCAGCGCCTGGGCGGGAAGCGGCCGGGCGCGGAATGACTCGGAGAGGTCGAGATCGCTCACTCGCAGTCTGTCCGAGGACCGCTCGATCATCTTGGGCAGTTCGACCGTGGCTCTCACACGATGTATCCGCTACGAAAGCCCCTCCTGGATGCCCCCCCGCCCTCGACGGCGTCCACGCCGGTGGCACGGCGCCTATTTCCAGCCATGCTCCTCGCCGTCGAAAAGGGCACCGCCGTTCTCGGCCTCGGTGGGCACGGCAGGCTCGGCAGGCTCGGCGATCGCGCCGACGACCTCGATTGGGCCGGTCGGGATGTCGGCTTGTGGGTCGGCGACACCGAGGCGCTCCTCGACCTCCTCGGCCTCCTCCCCGTGCGCGATGTCAAGGTCGTCGCCGGCGCTTTCTCTCTCCTCGACGGTCGCCTCGGCGTCGTCGCCCATCGGTGCAGTCATCAGCGTGGCGTCGTCGGCGTCAAACAGTCCCCGAGCGGCGGGTCCCGGATCGGGTGAGGTGAGCTGAGGGGCGATGGCGGCTTTAGCTACTCCGGGCGCAGGGCGGCCCAAGGGGCTCCGTACCATCTCGGCGATAGTCGCCTCGACGGTCGCCTGGAGGCGGGCGAGCTCGGCGATCGCCCCCTGGCGCTGGTCGTACAGATAGGTGATCTGGGCTACGGCGTTCTCGCGGTCGCGCTCGACCCGCTCGAGATAGGCCTGGCGGCGGCGCTCGGTCTCGTCGCGGATGTGGAGTGCGCGCCGCGTGGCCTCCTCGACGATCTCGGTCGCCTCGCGCTTCGCCGTGGCCGCCAGGTCGTCGATGTCCTGCTGGGCCTGGGCACGCTGGGCCGCTACCTCCTGGGCGGCGGTGTCGCGCAGCTCGCCCACCTCGCGCTCGGCCTCCTGTCGCAGGTTGTAGGCCCCCTCCCAGGCCTCCTGCAGGATGCGCTGCACACGCTCGCCGAGCGTGTCGAGCTGGGGCGGCTGCTGGTTGCGTGCCTCGCTCTCGTAGACGGCCACCCGGCGGTGCAGCTCGCGCAGCTGCCCGACTGCGGCCGCCAGCTTTCGCTCTGCCTCCGAAGAGCGGTGCAGCGCGTCGTCGAGGCGGCGCTGCTGGTCCTGCACGTAGCGGTCCACCTGGTCGGGGTCGTAACCCCTGCGGTAGACGCTGAAGATCGGCGTCGCTGCGCCGTCCTGCTCGAGAGCCTCGGTCTCGTCCATGGTCGCCTCTCCTCTCCATGGAGCCGGTCGCTCGGATGCTAGGTGGGGGGTTCTCCAAAATGGTGGATGGTCGTGGCGGTCGCTGTTCGGCTCCCGCCCCTCGACGGCGAGCCGCCGGGGGTGCAGACTGGGTGGCCGACCCAGCAACGGAGGCGTCGGACGGGGCAGAAAGGAGCCGCGGACATGAAAGCTGAGGTGAAGGGCTCGACCCTGCCTGTTCTCGAGATGACCCTCGAGCCGGGCGAGGAGATCATCTCCAACCATGGCGAGCTCGCCTGGATGACCGCCAACATGCAGATGTCCCAGACGGCACAGACGGGCCAGGGCGGCGGGGGCGGCTTCATGGCCGGGCTGAAGCGCGTCGTCGGGGGCGGCAGCATCTTCCTCACTCGCTACGAGGCGAGCGGCGGCGAGGGCATGGTCGTCTTCGCCGCCAAGATGCCCGGGCGCATCTTTCCGCTCGAGGTGGGAACGCCGTCCGGCTACCTGGTGCACCGGCACGGCTGGGTCTGCGGGACGCCTGGGATCGTGCCGACGATCGGGTTCCAGCAGGGCCTCGGGGGTGCCCTCTTCGGCGGCGAGGGCTTCGTGCTGCAAAAGCTCGAGGGCGAGGGCACGGCCTGGGTCGAGCTCTCGGGAGAGATCTCGACCTACGACCTCGCGCCGGGCCAGAGCCTCCTCGTTCACCCCGGGCACATCGGCGCCTTCTCCGACAGCGTCAGCTTCCAGGTCACCCGTGTCCAGGGGATCACCAACCGTTACTTCGGTGCCGACGGGCACTGGCTCGTGGTGCTGAGTGGGCCGGGCAAGGTGTGGCTTCAGTCGATGCCGCTCCCGATCCTCGCCGCCTCGCTGCGGCCCTACCTCGGCGAGGCCACCGGTGACGTCGTGGCCGGAGGCGCCGCCGGAGGAGTGCTGGGCAGCATCCTGCGCGGCTGAGGGCAGCTGCCCGAGCCGTTCGCCGCGCCCGGTACGATACGGCGCCCGCCCGACCGGCGTCAGGTGCCGAGGGCCTGCACCGGGAGCTGCCATGGCCGAGACCGAAAATCACCTCGTCGCCCCCGAGGTCCTCGAGCGTGTCCTCGGTTCTGCGCTTCGGCGAGGCGGTGACTTCGCCGAGGTCTTCGTGGAGGACCGCAGCGCCACCGGCATCTCCCTCGACGACCGCCGGGTCGAGGAGCTCGCCTCCGGCCACGACCGCGGCGCCGGGGTGCGCGTGATCGTCGGCGACACGACGGGCTACGCGCACACCTCCGATCTGAGCGAGGCGGGGCTCGCCGCCGCCGCCGAGGCCGCCGGCGCCGTAGCCCGCGGCGGGCACGCCGGCTCGCGGGTCGTCGCGCTCGCCGAGCAGCACGCCCCGAGGCCGAACGAGATCGAGAGGCCGCCCTCCGGCGTCTCCAAAGCGGCCAAGGTGGAGCTCTTGAGGCGGGCCGACGACGCCGCCCGTTCCGAGGGAGGCTCCATCGTCCAGGTCACCGCGTCCTACGCCGACTCGCGCCGGCGCATCCAGGTGGCCAATTCCGAGGGCCTTGTCACCGGTGACGAGAGGATCCGCACCCGCTTCAGCACCTCGTGCGTCGCCTCGGGCGACAGCGGCATGCAGACCGGCTACGAGACGCTTGCCCTCACCGTCGGCTTCGAGCTCTTCGAACGCCGCAGCGTCGAGGAAGTCGCCGAGGAGGCCGCCCGGCGGGCGATCACGAAGCTGTCCGCCCGGCCAGCGCCGACCGGCGTCGTGCCGGTCGTGATCAAGCGGGGCTCGGGCGGTGTTCTCTTCCACGAGGCGTGCGGCCACGGGCTCGAGGCGGACCTCATACTGAAGGACAGCTCGGTCTACGCCAACCGCCTCGGTGAAGCGGTCGCCAACCCGCTCGTCACCCTTGTCGACGACGGCACCGTCGGCCCGGAGTGGGGCTGCCTCGCAATCGACGACGAGGGCAGGCCGGCCAAGCGCAACGTCCTCATCGACAAGGGCGTGCTGACGGAGTACATGTGGGACGGCCTGCGCGCCCGCAAGCAAGGGCGCAAGTCGTCGGGCAACGGCCGGCGGGAGAGCTACCGGCACCTGCCGATGGTGCGGATGACGAACACCTTCCTGCTCCCCGGCGACGACGACCCAGAAGCCATCGTGGCCGGGACTCCGAGGGGGATCTACGTCTCCCGCCTCGGGGGCGGGCAGGTCAACACGGCAACGGGTGACTTCGTCTTCGGCATGACCGAGGCCTACCTGATCGAGGACGGCCGCATCACCGAGCCGCTCCGGGACGCCAACCTCATCGGCAACGGGCCGGACATCCTCGCCAGGATCGACGCCGTCGCCAGCGACTTCGACATGACTCCGGGGACCTGCGGCAAGGACGGCCAGGCCGTCCCCGTCGGCTGCGGCCAGCCGACGCTGCGCGTGACAGGCATCACCATCGGCGGCACCGCCGGTGCCTGAGCTCGTCGACCTGGCCGTCGCCGTCGCCGGGCAGGCCGGTCCGGACGAGGAGCTCGAGGCATACGTCTCACGCGGTCGCCAGACCCAGGTCCGGGCTTTCGAGGGCGAGGTGGAGTCTTTCTCGTCCGCCGAGTCGGCGGGAGTAGGTGTGCGGGTCGTCCACAAGGGCAGGACGGGCTTCGCCTGGGTCGGCTCTCTGAGCGAGGCGGCCGCGGCGGAGGCGCTCGCGGAGGCCCGCGACAATGGCGCTTACGCCAGCGAGGATCCCTTCGCGGGCCTCGCCTCGCCCGACGGGGTGCTGCCGGCCGAGCTCGACTTGTGGCGCGACGACCTCGCCGCCATGCCCAACGACGACAAGATCGAGCTCGCTCTCGACCTCGAGCGGCAAGCCCGCGCAGGCGATCCGAGGATCCGCCAGGTGGTCCACGCCGACTACGGCGACGCCGTCGGCGAGTCGGCGATCGCCACCTCCACGGGCATCTCGGTCACGACCCGGCGCAGTACATGCCAGCTGGCCGTCTACGTCGTCGCCGGCGAAGGTGGCGACGACAGCCAAACCGGCTACGGGTGCTCCGCCGGCCGGCAGGCGTCCGACCTCGACGTCGCAAAGGCGACCGGCGAAGCCGTCGAACGGGCCACGCGCCTCCTGGGTGCGAGAAAGCCTCCATCGGCTCGCCTGACCGTCGTCTTCGACCGGCGGATCACCGCCGTGCTCGTGTCGATCATCGCCGGCACGCTCTCGGGCGAGGAGGTGGCCAAGGGACGCAGCCTGTTCACCGGCCGGACAGACGAGGAGGTGGCGGTGCCGGCCTTCACGCTCGTGGACGACCCGACGAACGCGGCAGCTCTCGGCGCGGCCGTATCCGACGGCGAGGGCCTCTCGTGCCGTCGCAACCGGCTCATCGACGGCGGCAAGCTGCTCGGCTACCTCTACGACACCCACGCCGCCCGGGCCGCCGGCACGGTCTCGACGGGATCGGCCGTCCGCGGCGGCTACCGCACAACCCCGGGCGTGGGCGCCCGGGCCGTCTCGCTCGAGCCGGGCGACCTTGGCCAGCAGGAGATCCTCGCCAAGGTGGGAGAAGGGCTCCTCGTACAGTCGGTGAGCGGCGTCCACTCTGGCGTCAACCCCGTGAGCGGCGACTTCTCCGTCGGAGCCGAGGGCCTCATGGTGCGGGGCGGCGCGCTCGCGGAGCCGGTGCGCGAGATCACGATCGCCTCGAGCCTTCAGCGCATGCTCCAGCACGTGCTCTACATCGGCGCGGACGTCGAGTGGCTGCCGGGCTTGTCGGCCGGGCTCACACTCGCCATCGACGATGTCTCGATGAGCGGCGCCTGAGGCGGACGCGCCGCGCCCCGCGTCCCTCCCGCTGCCGCTCCCGAGGCGGTGGCGCTCCACCCACATCTGGCGGAGCCACCGGCACCCGGCAGGCTGCGCGTCGACTGCCACGTCCATTCCATGTGGTCGGGCGACTCGACCACCACCCCCGACGAGCTAGCCGCAGCCGTCGTGTCGGCGGCGATCGACGTCGTCTGCATCACCGACCACTCGACTATCGCCGGGGCGCTCCGCCTGGCGGGCGAGCTGCCCTGCCGCGTAGTCGTCGGCCAGGAGCAGCGAACGCCCGAAGGTGAGCTGATCGGGCTCTTCCTGTCCGAGCGCATCCCGGCGGGCTGCCGCTCGGCTCGCGAGGCTGCGGCAGCCATACGCGACCAGGGGGGACTCGTCTACGTGCCCCATCCCTTCGACCCGATGCGCCACTGCCTTGCCCCAGAGACGCTCGAGGCCCTATGCGCCGAGGACCTCCTCGACGTGATCGAGGTGCGCAACGCCAAGACCTCGCTCGAGTCGCTCAACGCTCGGGCGGCTTCGTCGGCGGCGCGCTTCGGGCTGGCAGGCGGAGCCGGCTCAGACGCGCATGTCCCCCAGGCAATCGGGGCGGCCTACGTGGAGATGACGGGTTTTCGGGATGCGAGGGGCTTTCGCTCATCTCTGCAGGGGGGGCGAATTGTGGGCCACCACTTCGACGCCGCCCGGCCCTGGAGGTCCCGGATCGTCCCCTCGACGCCGAGGTGAGGACTGCGCCGCCGGCAAGTGTGCCGTCAGGACGCCGCCGCCTTCGCCGGCGCGGGCTTGCCCGGCGACTTCTTCTCGCCCGATCCTGACGCGGCCGGCTTGGTCTCGGGCTTGCCCCCGTCCGCCTTTGACCCATCGCCGGTGGTGGAGCTGGCGTCGGCGCTCGTGGCGCCGGCTCCTTCCTCGGCCGCCGCGGTCTCGGGCTTGGCGGCGGCTCCGTCCCGCTTGCCGGTGCTGCGGCTGTCGTTCTTGTAGAAGCCGCTTCCCTTGAAGACGATCCCGATGCTGCCGAAGACCTTTCGGAGCTCGCCCCCGCAGCTCGGACAGGCGGTGAGCGAGTCATCCGTGAAGGACTGCACGACCTCGAGGTGCTCGCCGCAGCTCCTGCACGCGTACTCATAGGTCGGCATGCGCCGCTGTCCTCCCTCGGCCCGCTCGGGCCTGCCCTGCGCCAGCCGGGCGGTGCGCCCGTCAGCCGCCGCCGCCCATTAGCACTCACACCCTGCGAGTGCTAAGTATACCCGCAAGGGGTGGAGGAGACGGTGGTGGCGGTGGGCGCCCACGGTGACGAGGTTCTGGTCCCGCTCGATGAGGTACAGGCGCTCGTCGTGGCGCGCTGCCCGGCTCTCGCCCCGGTCGAAGTAGTCCTCGACGAGGCTCTCGGCTGCGTCCTCGTCGAGGACCTGCTGGTCGAGCACGACGTGCCGCCCTTCGCCAATTCCGCCATGGACGGCTTCGCCGTGAGGGCGGTGGACACCGCCGATGCACCAGTCGAGCTCCAGGTGGTGGGTGTCCTCGCCGCCGGCTCGGTCCCCACCGGCGCCGTCGCTCCCGGCGAGGCGATCCAGATAA
>JBOGHY010000020.1:0-4733 GCA_050742375.1 Acidimicrobiales bacterium
ACGGTGCGCCAGATGATGGACCTGGCGCGGGAGTGCGCCACCGTGCTCGTGGTGCCGCTCTACGAGGTGGACCAGCCCGGCATCTTCTACAACACCGCCGTCGTCATCGACGCCGACGGGCGCTACCTGGGCAAGCACCGAAAGAACCACCTGCCGCACGTGGAGGGGTTCTGGGAGAAGTTCTACTTCCGCCCGGGCAACCTCGGCTATCCGGTGTTCGACACGGCGGTCGGCCGCATCGGCGTCTACATCTGCTACGAGCGCCACTTCCCCGAGGGCTGGCGCGCCCTCGGCCTCAGGGGCGCCAGGATCGTGTTCAACCCGTCGGCTACGAGTCGGGGACTCTCGGAGTACCTCTGGCGCCTCGAACAGCCGGCGGCGGCCGTCGCCAACGAGTACTTCGTCGGCACAATCAACCGCGTCGGAGTCGAGCCGCTCGGCGACGACGACTTCTACGGCCAGAGCTACTTCGTCGACCCCCGCGGCCAGCTCGTCGGGGAGGCCGCCTCGGACGCCGACGAGCAGGTGGTCGTGCGGGATCTCGACCTGTCGATGATCGACGACGTCCGCCGCACGTGGGCCTTCTACAGGGATCGCCGCCCGGAGACCTACGCCTCGCTCACCGAGGCCTGAGCATGCGCACCGTGGTCTCGGGCGGTACCGTCGTGTGCTCCGACGGGTCGGCGTCGATCGACGTCCTGATCGAGGGCGAGACCATCGCCGCCACGGCCGCCGCCGGCTCCCAGGAAGCCGAGAGATGGCTGGAAGGCGCCGACAAGGTGATCGACGCCACCGGCCGCTACGTGATCCCGGGGGGCATCGACGCCCACACCCACATGGAGATGCCCTTCGGCGGCACACGGTCGGCCGACACCTTCGAGACCGGGACGCGGGCTGCAGCTTTCGGCGGCACGACGACGATCATCGACTTCGCCATCCAACAAAAGGGGGGATCCCTCCTCGAGGGGCTCGACACATGGCAGGAGAAAGCCGCTCGTGTCTCGGCGATCGACTATTCGTTCCATGCCATCGTCTCCGACGTGAACGAGACCTCCCTAAAGGAGATGGACGTCCTCGTCGCCCAGGGCGTCACGAGCTTCAAGCTCTTCATGGCGTACCCGGGCGTCTTCTACGCCACCGACAAGGAGATCTTCAAGGCGATGGACCGGGCGGCCGGCAACGGCGCCCTCATCATGATGCACGCCGAGAACGGCATCGCCATCGACGCCATCGTCGAGGCGGCGCTGTCCAGGGGCGAGACGGCGCCGATCAATCACGGCCTCACCCGCCCCGCCGAGCTCGAGGGCGAGGCTGTCTCGAGGGCGATCCGCCTCGCCCAGGTGGCCCGCGCCCCCCTCTACATCGTCCACCTGTCGTCCAAGCCGGCGCTCGATGCCGTCGTCGAGGCCCGCGACCGGGGCCAGAACATCTTCGCCGAGACCTGCCCGCAGTACCTGTTCCTCTCCGAGGACGACATGGCGCGCGAGGGCTTCGAGGGGGCCAAGTTCGTCTGCACTCCCCCGCTGCGGCCCCGCCACAACCAGGCGGTTCTCTGGCAGGGACTGCGCGACGACGACCTGTCGATCGTGGCGACCGACCACTGCCCCTTCTGCTACAAGGAACAGAAGGAGCTCGGCATCGGCGACTTCACCAAGATCCCGAACGGGCTGCCCGGCGTCGAGCACCGGCTCGACCTCGTCCACCAGGGGGTGCTTACGGGCGAGATCACCCTCGAGCGCTTCGTCGAGGTGACCTCGACCGCTCCGGCCAAGATGTTCGGCCTCTACCCGAAAAAGGGCACGATCGCCCCGGGGTCGGACGCAGACATCGTCGTTTACGACCCGGCCGCCACCCACGTCCTCTCGGCCACGACCCATCACATGGCGGTCGACTACTCCTGCTACGAGGGGATGGAGGTCACCGGCGCCGTCGAGACCGTGCTGAGCCGCGGGCGCGCCGTTGTGGAGCGGAGCGTCTACAAGGGTGCCCCAGGGCGCGGGAGGTTCGTTCCCCGCCAGCTCTGCCGTAGCCTTCGCTGATGGATATCGGTCTCGTGCTCCAGGCCGACCCGCCGGCCGCAGCCGTGGTCGGGCGAGCGAAAGAGGCCGAGGAGGCGGGCTTCAGCCACCTCTGGACCTTCGACACGTGCGTGTTGTGGCAGGAGCCCTTCGTCATATACCCCCGGATCCTCGAGGCCACCTCGAAGGTCCGGGTCGGACCTATGGTGACCAACCCCGCCAGCCGGGACTGGTCGGTGACGGCATCGCTCTTCGCGACCCTGAACGAGATGTTCGGCAACCGGACGATCTGCGGCATCGGGCGGGGCGACTCGGCGCTCCGGGTCGTGGGCCGCCTCCCGGTGCCGATGGCGACCTTCGCCGAGGCGATCAGCGCCATAAGAGACCTGGCCGAAGGGCGCGAGGTGACGCTCAACGGGACGGCCGTGCGCCTCGCCTGGGCAGAGTCGAGCAGGCTGCCCGTCTGGGGCGCCGGCTACGGGCCGAGAGCTCTCAAGGTGATCGGGGAGCGGGCAGACGGCTTCATCCTGCAGGTCGCCGATCCCGACGTCGCCCGCTGGACGATCTCGACGGTGCGCAAGGCTGCCAGCGACGCCGGACGGGACCCCGCCAAGCTCTCGATCTGCGTGGCCGCCCCCGCCTATGTCGGCGACGACGTCGCCCATCAGTGCGAGCAGCTGCGCTGGTTCGGCGGCATGGTCGGGAACCACGTAGCCGACCTGGTAGCCACCTACGGGGAGTCCTCCGGGGTCCCCGGTGCGCTTACCGAGTACGTAAAGGCCCGCCAGGGATACGACTACAGCCACCACGGCAAAGCCGACAACCCCTCCGTCGAGTTCGTCACCGACGAGATCGTCGAGCGCTTCTGCATTCTCGGCCCCGTCTCGCGCCACATCGAGCGCCTCGCCGAGCTCTCGGTCATCGGGGCGGACCAGTTCGCCCTCTACCTGATGCACGATGACATCGAGGGAACCTTTTCGGCTTACCGTGAAGCGGTCGTCCCGGCAGCGGGCGTGCTTTGATCGATGAGCCCGGCCTGACGAAGGAGGAGGTCCGATGACCGAGGTGCTCGAGCGAACCGAGGAGGGAGCGCGGGTTTACGCAGCGGACCGGGCGCACGTCTTCCACTCCTGGTCGGCACAGGCGCTGATCAAGCCGATGGTGATCGCAGGAGCCGCCGGCAGCTACGTGTGGGACTACGACGGCCGGCGCTACCTTGACTTCTCCTCCCAGCTCGTCAACACGAACATCGGCCACCAGCACCCGAGGGTGGTCGCCGCCATCAAAGAGCAGGCCGACCGGCTCTGCACCATCGCGCCGCATCACGCCAACGACGTCCGCTCGGAGGCGGCGCGACTGATCTGCGAGCGGGCGCCGGAGGGCTTCGAGAAGGTCTTCTTCACGAACGGGGGAACCGAGGCGATCGAGCACGCCACCCGAATGGCCCGCATCCACACCGGCCGGATCAAGCTGCTCTCGGCGTACCGCTCGTACCACGGCGCCACGACCACCTCGATAAACCTCACGGGCGACCCCCGCCGCTACGCCAACGACTACGGCGCCGCTGGCGTGGTGCGCTTCTTCGCGCCCTTCCTTTACCGCTCGCCCTTTCACTCCACGACCGAGGCGGAGGAGTGCGAGCGTGCGCTCGAGCACCTGGACCAGGTCGTTCAGTTCGAGGGCGCCTCGACAATCGCGGCGGTCGTGCTCGAGACGATCCCGGGCACCGCCGGCATCATGACCCCGCCCCCCGGTTACCTCGCCGGCGTGCGCGAGATCTGCGATCGACACGGGATCGTTCTCGTCCTCGACGAGGTGATGGCCGGCTTTGGTCGCACCGGCCGGTGGTTCGCCCTCGAGCACTACGGCGTCGTTCCCGACCTCATCACCTTCGCCAAGGGCGTCAACTCGGGATACGTCCCCCTCGGCGGCGTGGTCGTCTCCGATCGGATCGCCTCTACCTTCGACGAGCGTGTCTACCCGGGCGGCCTTACCTACTCGGGGCACCCCCTTGCCTGTGCCGCGGCCGTGGCGACGATCCAGGCGATGACCGAGGAGCGCATCGTCGAGAACGCCGCCCGCATCGGCGACGAGGTCCTCCGGCCCGAGCTGGCGACGCTCGCCGAGCGCCACCCCTGCATCGGGGAGGTGCGTGGCCTCGGAGTCTTCTTCGCCCTCGATCTCGTCTCCGACCGCAAGACGCGCGAACCTCTGGCGCCCTACGGCGGCACCAGCTCTGCGATGTCCGAGCTGGTGGCCGCCTGCAAGGAACATGGGCTGCTGCCTTTCACCAACTTCAACCGACTTCACGTGGTGCCGCCGTGCACGGTGACCGATGCGGAGGCCCGGGAGGGCCTTGCGATGCTCGATGCGGCCCTTTCGGTGGCGGACGCACACACGACCGGGGGCTGAGAGGGCGCCTCCAAATGGGGAAGAGCGGCCGCCGGCGGCGGCTCTCGCCAAGAGTGCCCACACGCGCTCTCATCGAGCGGCGCCTCTCCTCCCAGGCCTCGGCGCTCGTCACTGAGGAGGCACGGGTACGCCGGCACCTCGACGACTCGGTCCACCAGATGCGCGTAGCCATCCGCCGGCTGCGGGCACTCCTCAGGACCTTCCGGCCGCTCCTCGACGCAGAGGTGGCCGGGGTGCTCGACGGGGAGCTGCAATGGCTGGCCGGAGTGCTCGGACCGGTCCGCGACAACCAGGTGATGGCCA